>JAYKJC010000681.1:0-4777 GCA_035285885.1 Leptolyngbyaceae cyanobacterium
TGATGCATGTTGGAGATGCTTGTCTTTCCGAAACCTTTAGACAAGCTATTTCAGCAGCCATCCAAACAAAGTCCATCACTCAAATCGAGGTGCTGAATGCTCTCACTACTGTGCGTCGTCAAACTGCTATTGATGAGGAACTTGGCATTGCCGCAAAGGGGAGTCTGAGAGCCTTCCGAGTCATGCTCAGGGAGCAAGTCCTCACAGCAAATCTCCTGTTTGATCAAGAACCGAACTCCGCTATGCTCACTCTACTCAAATCAAGCACCTTAGCCCTACGTCGAGCCGGAAGTGGGCGCAATCGAGGGCGCGGTCATATCCGATGCCGTCTTCTTCAAGGCAATGAAGACATCACTGAAAGCGACATTGATGCATTTAGCAAGGAGATTGAGTCATGAGTATCATCCAATTAAAAATTGAAACGATTCAACCTGTTCTTGCAACCTCCTTTGAAGGCGATCCCAACAGTGATGTCTCCTATCCTTACCTGCCCGGTAGTATGCTGCGAGGAGCATTCATTGGTCGATATTTGCGCCAATCTCATCAGCAAGAGTTAGATTTAACAGATGCTCTCGTTCAGAGCCTATTTTTTGATGATCAGCAAAGTGTTTACTTGAACGCGTATCCAGTTAGCCAGTCCGATAAACGAACTTTGCCCATTCCGAGATCTTGGGTAAAAGAAAAAGGGCAAGACATTCCATTAACAGCCTATGACTTCAGTATCGAAGTCAATGAAGATGTCGAATCTCCGAAACCAGTGGGTAATAGTTTTTGGGGCTACGACTCTAAGAATAAAATCAATCTATACCAACCTCAAAAACGAATTAATATTCACAATGCACGCGATCGCGCTCAAGGGCGAGGCACAGCAACCGAAGGTGAGATTTTTCGGTATGAAGCGATCGATGCTGGAGAAACATTTAAGAGTGCCATTATTTGCCCCATCCATTGCGTTGCAGCAATTGAAAAACTTTTGAAACCTCAAGGCTTTTGGTTGGGAGGGTCGCAGAGTGCAGGGTATGGTCATGTTCGGATTACCTACGAAGTAATAGACACAGATACCCCCTGGCGAGAAGCAGGTCATCAGCCAGAGGCTGAGCATAAGGGGCTTCAGATTACGCTATTGAGCGATATGATTTTGCAGGATGATGAGGGACAAATAACGGCTAACCCTGATTTATTGAGGCGGGCGATCGCAGAAAAATTTGGCATAAACCTAACCTTTCATCCTGAACGGCGCAGCTATATTGGGCACACAACGATCGGTGGATTTAATCGTAAATGGGGCTTACCACTTCCTCAAATGCCTGCCTTGGCGATGGGCAGCGTTTTAGTACTAAAAGGTGAATTAACAGGAGAACAAATTCAGCAGCTAGAGGCTGAAGGAATTGGCGATCGGCGAATTGATGGGTTTGGTAGAGTGGCGGTTAACTTCTGGCAAGAAGAGACTTTTAACATTGTTAAACCTTATGCACCTGACCCAAACCCTCCAGAACTCACTTTAACCGGAGCAGATTTAGATCTTACTCGCACTGTAGCTCAACGCATTTTGTATCAGCGGTTGGAATTACAACTTCAAAAAAAGGCAAGTGAGTTATCCATCCGAGGAAAAATTAGTAACAGCCAGTTATCTCGTCTGCGTCTGACTGCCAGAGAAGCAATTAGTACAGACAACTCTACAACATTAATATTAATGCTGTGTAATTTGCCCAAGAATGCTAGAGATCAATTTGATGGTGCCAGAGTTGATGGAAAGTCTCTAACAGTTTGGATAACAGAAAATGTGAATTCACCTGGGCAATGGATCCTTAATGAAGATGATTTGACAGTCACGATCGCAAACCATTCTTACCCCATTGATGACGCAATGAAGCGAGAATACACGCTTCGTCTGATTATGGCTTTAGCAAAGAAGGCAACAAAAATGGAGGCTTCGGTATGAATCAGCGATTACAACGTCGTCACCAACGATCGATACAAAAGCGCATTATTGTTCGAGGTGTTCTAGAACTCGAAACACCCACCTGCCTGAGCAGTGGTGATGCAGAAGCTGATACCGATTTACCGTTGCTGCGCGATACCGTTGAAAACAAAGCATTGCTTCTGGGTAGTTCGATCGCGGGTGCCCTACGAAGTTACTTAGAAAGTTGCCTGTCCCATGCCCAGCTATTTGGCGGAACTCGACGGGCAACGGACGGCATACAAAGCCCGCTCATTGTGGAAGATGCCCTGAGTCAACAGGTGCTTGCTACTGAGTTACGAGATGGCGTAAAAATCGACGGCGAAACAGGAACTGCTAGCGATACAGCTAAATATGATCTGGAGCTACTTCAAGCTGGTACCCGATTTGATTTGGGATTCGAGTTGTTGGTGAATCAGAAGACAGAAGTACAACTGAAAGAAGAACTTGCGATCGCCCTCAAGGGTTTAGAGCAAGGACATATTCCAATTGGCATGAAAAAACGACGCGGCTTTGGGCAATGCAGCGTCAAACAATGGCAAGTTTGGGAGTTTGATTTGACGAATGATCGTGAGCGGCAAGCTTGGCTCCTGTTTGACCATCAGTGGCGATCGCTGCATAATGATATTCCCATCCATCCATCCATTTCTGAAGCACTGGGTGTCAATGCGCCAGTTCATCAATTTAAAACCTTCACAATTAAAGCCACATTCGCCCTAGCCAGCCCTTTACTCATTCGATCGGGACAAAACGATCAAGATAAAGCACCAGACGTAGTACATCTCAAATCCAAGCGAAGCAATGGTAACCAACCCATTATTTCTGGAACAAGTCTCGCTGGTGTTTTGCGCCATCGAGCGATGAGAATCATCAATACGATCAATCTTCATGAATCAATTGTTCAGGACATTTTTGGCTATGAGCCAGAAGATGCTAAAAAGCAATCCACAAAGAAACAAGGAAAAGCCAGTCGGCTAACTGTTCAAGAAAGTGTAATTGAGCAGACACAGGATTTGGTTCAAACTCGGATTGCGATCGATCGCTTCACAGGCGGCGCTCTACATGGCGCACTTCTACAAGAGCAACCCATCTTTGGGGGTGAAGTCACGCTAAAATTAGAATTACGCAATCCCAAAAAGCATGAAATCGGTCTGCTCTTGCTGTTACTTAAAGATCTGTGGACAGGAGATTTACCTGTAGGTGGTAGTAGCAGCGTTGGTCGGGGTCGATTGCAAGGGAAAGAAGCAACCATTACCTGGCAATGCAGCGAACCGAAGTGTTGGAAAATTGAACAGGAAGGCGATCGCCAACTAAAAGTCACCGATCTACAGAATTCATCTCAGGCTGAAAAGTGTGTAAAACAGGGGTTAGAAGGATATGTTCAGGCACTCAAGACTCACTTTAATGGTTCGGGAGGGCAATCATGACTAATGCGATCGCTATTGAAGAAATGGCAGATTTACAGAAATGGATTGAGAAACAAGCCCAAACGTATCAATTGACGTATCTACTTGCCCATGCAGACGATGGCGTAATTTGGGGACGATTTGACCAAGGACGATTGATCACAGCCGATCACGTTTTCCCAAAGTTGCCAAAGTTGCGATTGTCTACGCTGCAACAGTGTCGTATTTTTGGAGAAGCGGGTGAGGTGTTGCTGTGGCGATCGCAAAACAATTGGAAAGCTCGTTTGATTACCGATCCCGATTGCGAATACATTTCTGAAAACCAAATGCTTTGGGGCACTCATCCAATTGAAGAAAAAGAGGGTTTTACGCTTGTTGAAGATGGATCTGAAGGGTTGCGACATGCCATTCCTCTTCCTCGAAAAGATATCCCTTTTTCAAGCGACTCTCTTCGAGACGGCAAAGCCGAACGCCCCAAGCTCGATCGCCCTCTTCGTCTAAACGTGCGTCATTATATCGACTATGATGAAGCTGGTGTTGCTCGTATCTCTCTCAGTCGCTTGGTAAATATCTCAGTCACAAGGAGTCAAGCAGAATGATTGCTAGCCCTCAAAGTCACCCTCGAATGACAGGCGAAGACTATTTAGCCTGGGAAGCGACACAGGAACTCCGCCATGAATTTATTGACGGCGAAATTTTGGCCATGACGGGTGGAACGATCCCTCATAATGACATTGCTCTCAATTTGTATCGAGCCTTATATCCTCACATCCGGCAGAGGGGTTGTCGAATTAATGTGTCGGATGTGAAAGTTCAGGCGCGTGCAAACAGTCAGTATTTCTATCCCGATTTGGTAGTGACTTGCGACTCAGATGACCTAAATGCTCGTGACTTCATTCAACATCCCAAAGTCATTGTTGAAGTGCTTTCTCCCAGTACTGCCAACTACGATCGCACGACCAAACTCAAACACTATCGCCAGATTCCCACTTTGCAGAACTATGTTTTAGTGGATTCTGAGGTCATGAGTGTGGAAGTTTATCAGCGCAGTGAGGGTAAGATGTGGCTGTATGATCAGTACGAGATGGGTGAGGCGATCGCCCTTCCAAGTATCGAGTTTGACTGTCCGATCGAACTGATTTATGAAGGCATTACCTTTGATGAAGCGAAAGAGGCGTAATTGCATTGATTGTTCATTGATTCAACCATTTAGCAGTCAGAATTTTGAGAATCTGAAAATTCATTTTCTGAGCTACTTCACCAAACGATTTTTCAATCACTGTAAGACTTGCCGAAGTGAATACACCCCTACGATGGTGAGTATGTTATTCTTCCAGCCAACTGAAGAGTTGCCCAACAGTCAATTGAAAAGATTCAGCAAAGGCTGGCGCTGGAATGCGATCGCTCCTCG
>JAYKJC010000682.1:0-10937 GCA_035285885.1 Leptolyngbyaceae cyanobacterium
TAATGCGGTTGCACACCGCTATAGGTGAAATAAGTTTCCAGTGAGCAGTGCCTTCGACTAGTCGAAGGCACTGCTCACTGGAAACTTATTTCACCTATAGCGGTGTGCAACCGCATTAAGTACACAAACGGGAATGTGGGGCGTGGCACGCCCCACATTCCCGTATTGGACAGCGCATAGCGCTGTATTGTGAGAAACGGTGTTAGTTCGCTACTGAGTCGAAAGCGTCTTTAATTTGCTGCTCGACGCTTTTATCCTCTGACGAATTGCTTGAATTACGCATCTTTTCCATATCAGCGTCACCCTGAATCTCGTTGGGTCCCTTTTGAGCTTTTGATTGTACCTCAGACATGCTCTGAGGTTGACGATTGATGGCCTTCTCGGATTCCTGGAACGTTTCGTCTAGCTGAGCGGCTCCTTCCGAAGAATGGCTAGATGATTTCGAACCAAATGCTGCAAATGCAGGGGACGCATTCATTACAAACACTGCTACACAGAGGAATGCAATTGCTAGAACCTTCACTTTACGCAAAGACGAAGAGATAGAGGACAAAGAAACTTTCATTTGAATTCTCCTTAGATTTTTTCACTAATAACGTGGGTAGAACTTATCTGAACTGAGAGCGTGCTCCCTCAAACGCCACCTGAAGCTCCCTGTAGGCTCTTTCAAGACCGTCTTTGACATTTTCCCAAGCCGCCTCACTCGATGACCTGAATGAGTCTAACTTGTTTGCAACCGTATCCCTGTGCGATGACAACTTCTGAATCTGTTGATAATAAGTGGCCCTAGATTCAGCGCTCGCTTGATCTGCTTTAGCTCTCATCTCAGCAAGTTGAGCGTCAAGCTTTTCTAATCGAGCTTCAAATTCTTTTTGATAGGCTTGCTTCGTATCCATATTTACCTCCTTTCAAACCGTGTTTCGACATAAGATCCGGTAACGCTCCAGATGTATGCCAGATCTATACCGAATCCATAACTGTGCGGACTTCTGCCTCAAACCCTTTGCGTCTACTTTCCGAAGAAATCTTTGACTGAATCAACTAACTTATCGGCTTTGTCTTCAACCGCTTCACTGGCATCGTCAATTGCTCGCTCTGCACGACCTACGCCTTGCTTTGCGCGGCCCTGCACCTGATCCGCAACGCCTTCAGTTTGGCCAGTTGCTTTGCCGACGGTGCGCTTGACATCTCCTACAGTTTCCTGCGCCTTGCCTTGCACTTGATTGACGGTGCCTTCTCCAACCACACGGTCGATGGCGTTGCCTGGATCAGGTAAATCTACATTTTCTGTGCGGATAGGTGCGGCGATCGCCCCTAACTGTGAGTCTATTGCCCATATGTTAATCATCAGTGCAGAAGCCACAATTAGTGCACCACATACCATACGCTTCAGCACTGACCGAACGTTGGGACTCATATACAAACTGAAAAATGTTCTCATGGAAAAATCTCCCTTATCTCTACTTTTCAAACTTATCTCCTTTCACTCTTGGTCTTACTCAACGCCTATTTACCGCGTAGAACTTACCGTAGAAACGGAATTGAAGCGGATTTTAGTTGTAAAATATCGCAAAATTTACCTCAACCAAATCTCTCTGGAGAACGATTCATAAGGCCAGGGAATGAACGCATATCTATGCAATTAGGCAGATCCTAGGGTCTGTTTTAAAATTGTTTTTTCGTGCGCTTTGCGCACGAAAAAACAACCCTTTCAGCTAGTTTTAAAACACGCCCTAGTCTGTGAAGAAATTGGAGATGATTGAGGAATACTATTGAATGACGCCAAGAAAGCCCTGTCATCTGTCATTGGACAGAAAATAAGTAAGCAACAAACGTTAAGGAATATGTCTCTGGAGGTTACTCATTTCAGCAAACGTACTCCTATAATCGGGCTTAATTGGATTTGTACTGCGCCCTGTACTGCCTTTTTACTGTGCAGCACAAGGCGCAAAAGCCAGGGTGCACCAGCTAGTAGGATGCAACAGTTAAGTAAACTAATGCCTCAGGTGTATCTACCTGCATCCATTTGTGAAACACCGCTGACTGTGACTAACGTAATATCCGGATTCCGATCTGAATACCGTCGTTACTCATGATCGTGGTCTACTAATAAATCAAGGACGAGTCTATGAATTTACAAGATAATGTTCAACAGCAGACGGCAGGGCAACTAGAGCGTCAGGTCTCTCAAAAAATCCAGGCTTTTTATCGCGAACTACTTGGGCATCAGCCAAGCAAGATAACATGTCAGTTATTTGGTTCGAAGCTCGCCATCGTTGCGGAAGACTCAGTGACTCAGCCAGAGCAGTTGCTGGCCGAGGAAGGGCAAACCGAACTAGCTGAAAGAGTACGGAGTGATTTGGATAAAGTTCTTCGTCCTCAGCTTATCCAGTTAATCGAGGAAACCCTGTCGGTCGGGGTGATTGATATGATGAGCAACGCCACGATAGAAACAGGGCGAACGGGAATGATTGTCGTGTTTGACAGGACGCCTGACGTTCGCAATCCGAAAGCAATTCCAAAGGTGAAGTATAGCCAGAATAACGGATCTGATTCAGAGAAGATAGATTTGGCTAAACAGGATAACGATTACTCATTTGAGAGTAACGGTAGTGGAAGGGAATAGTTCTAATTCTATTGGATACCGATGTCAAATCTTTTATCTAATTCCTCGATGACAGCGGAAGACTGCTTGAAGCAGTCGATTCAAGATTTGTACGTCAAATTGTTTGATCATTCAATCTCTGAAATCACCTGCTGGTCTATGACAGAAGGGGTCGTCACAGTCGTCTTAGAAGATGTGACGACGTTACCTGAGCGATTGCTCATTGAAGGCGGATACCAGCAAACCGCAACTCTTTTTCGAAGAGAACTGATGCAGATATTTAAGAAACGTTTAAAGAGCGTTTTTTAAAGTGTTATCAGGGTTCACCCGATAATATCTTGAGCCAGTATCATCCCGAAACGGGGCTGATCGGCGTCATGATTATTCAAAAATAATGGTTCAAAGATTCAAAAATGATTATTCAAGAATAAGATGATGTCCTTGGCTTGAACAATTCTTAGCTGGAGGAAATGTTGGCCTGCAAAGAACGCTAGGGTGAGGCTTGAAGCTCATCGTGCAGGTGCTTCAGGATGAGTGTATTTAAGTCTTCTATCATGTAAGGCTTCAGCAAATAGTCAGTGAACCCTGCGGCCATAATCGAGTCGCGATCGCTCAACCTCGCCATGGCTGTAACGGCAATGATAGGAGAATCTTTCGTCACCGGATTCTGACGCAGCCAACTGCACAGTTCTACGCCATCAATATCGGGCAATCTAATATCTAAAACAATCAGTGAGAATGAATGGCGACGCACCAGTTCCATAACTTCCTGTCCGGTTCGGGCTGCAATAAAGTTGACGCCCAAGAGTTCCATCGCATAGCTGATCAACAGAAGATTATCTTCATCATCATCGGCAAGCAGTGTAAGAGGGGACTGAGTGCAGTGTTCGCAAGGGACAGCAACATCAGGTATAGAAACGTCAGGTACAGAACAATTGAACTCTAACCCATCGGTTTGATGTGTTCCGTCAAACATAAAAATTCGACCCCTAAAATCTTAGAAATATCTCACCGTAAGATAAGAACCTTCCAAGTGGGTCATAAGCACTTGAGTCAGGTTGATGCCGAATAATGAACGTCAGGTTAGAAGACAGTGCTAATCGTCTGATGTAACCGCTCAACATACATTCAACGTAATCACGGAGTAACCATGCGCTAGTAATCATGAACTAGCTACTGGCAACTATGTGTGTGAGTATGCTTGGGGTTGGCTCAGTTTATCTGAGTACTGTCTGCGTAACGTGATCCAGATGCGCTTTTAACGCATAACATTGACTAGATCTAGAGTACAACATGAATTCATTAATGTGGGAATTTGCTTTTGCATAAGCAGAAACGTTTCTTAAACTTCAATTACATTACCCCATAGCTAGATTAATATTTCGTAATCATTCATTAGTCTTACGATGTGGAATGGGGGTTTTCGTCAACCAGCAGGGTTCACTAAAAGCCCGTTCCTCTCAAGAACCCTGCTAGGTTCTAGAAACCTTTTTTTCTTGAATACTACCAGGGTTCTTTTCATGTCCAGCTTCAGGATGTACAGGCCGTTGGGCAGGGGAGCCGAGCCCGCACGCCCAACAGCCGTGAATGATTTCTTAGAGCCCTTCACGCTTGAGTCTCAAAATTCATTAAATCTTTGTCGAGGCGTAACTGGATTCACATTCTCTGCTGATGAAGAACCCCTATGATGGAGGCTCAACGTTTGTGATGAACCACGTTGATTCAGCAGAGGATGTGGCCGTGAGGGACGCTGACTACGCGCTAAATTGGATTGATTCGCTTGTCCTCGATAAGACGGGGCATCGACTGAGTGATCTTCAACGCGTTATTTTGCAACAGGTTTGGCAAGGAAGAAAATATTTCGATATCGCCGTAGACTATGGCTGTACGGAAGGCCATGCCAAAGATGTTGGGGCGCAACTCTGGAAATCCCTTTCTGAGATTCTTGGAGAAAAGATTACAAAGCAAAATTGCCGCTCGGTGACCGAACGATGTTTGAATAAGGCCCGATCGTTCAAACGCAAGCTTAACAACAAACTTAATCACAAGCTCGAACAGTGGGGAAAAGGTTCTGCTCCCGATCGTTCGTTTCCTGTCACTCACGACTTGTCTGACGACGTAACCATGATTGAAGCCGTCCAAGATGCTTCTTTTGTGGGACGAGAGGGGGCGATCGCCCACTTATCTTACCTTTTTGACGAAGGCCATCCATTGATTGTTATTCAAGGAGAAGGGGGACTCGGCAAAACCACCCTGGCTCAGCAATTCTTTGCCCATCAAGCCGTTGAGGTGGTGCTGGAGCTGGTCATCGCCAATGACCCAGCAAACATCACTCCCGTCGAGCAAGTGGTCAATGAGTGGCTGAAGCAAGATTTAGGAGACGAGCCCGGAACAGATTTTGGAATTGCCCTGAGTCGACTTAAGCGTCACCTGCGATCGCGCCCGATGGGTGTTTTTATTGACAACCTGGAACCCACCCTTGACGCGAACGGGTGCTTTATTGAGCCCCATCGAAACTATGGCGAACTGTTTCGAGTATTGGGCGATCGCCGAGTTCAGTCCATAACCCTGGTCACCAGTCGCGATCGCCTCTGTGAACCGGGCCTCACGCCCACCCACTATCGCCTGCCCAGCCTGGAGCTGCCGGCCTGGTCGGCATCCTTTGCCTATCGGCAGCTTGACGTGTGCGCAGATACCCTGCGGGAGATGCATCGCGCCTATGGCGGCAATGCAAAAGCCATGGGACTACTGTCGGGCGTCATTCAAGAAGACTTTGCGGGCGATATGCGTGCCTACTGGCAACTCCACAAAAACGACTTGCTCATGGCCCCTGACCTGCGGAATCTGGTGAGTAGTCAGGTTGATCGGCTTCAGACGCTAGATAAGGATGCCTATCGACTGTTTTGTCGAATGGGGGGCTATCGCTACCAGACCATTCCCTACATCCCGACAGAGGGCATTCTCGCCCTGCTGTGGGACGTGCCGACTGAACGCCAGCATCGGGTCTTAACGGCGCTTAAACATCGGTCGCTTCTGGAATGTCAGCACGGAACCTATAGTCTGCATCCGGCTGTGCAAACCGAGGCGATCGCCCGTCTCCGCCACCAACCCGACTGGGAACGCACCCACCGAGAAGCGGCACAGTTCTGGACTCATCGCATCACCTGCATCAACACTCGACAGGATGCTCTACAAGCCCTTGAAGCCTACTATCACTACATGGCAATTGATGACGTGGCGGCAGCGGGTCAGGTGATTCTCAAAAGTCGGGTCAACCAGTGGAATCAGTTTCTTCCTCTGGGCAGCACCCTCTACCGATTTGGCCTGGTGCATTCAGTATTTGATGCGGTGGCTCAAGTCACCCAACGGCTAGAAGCGCAACAGGTTAAAACTCCACAACTGGGTGAACTCTATAATATTTGGGGCGACATGCACTGGATTCAGGGACGGGTGCATGCGGCGATCGCCTGCCAACAGCAAACTATTTCCCTCGCCACCCAGCAGCTTCAAGCACCGTCTCATCCCCAGTCTGAGGACATTCTATCCACCGAGCAGTCTGCCTGTTCGGACGCTGATCCGGTGACAGATCCGGTAAATGGCTTGCAACGAAAAACACCGCATCGTGATCCAAGTCATCGTCTGTATTACCTCAAAATGCTAGCGATCGACTCTTCCCTCAGTCTCGGACTCTACAACATTGACCTGTGGGAACTCGATATCGCCGCCGCTCAATTTGAGCAGGTCATCAAACAAGCCCAACAGACCCGGCACCATTCCTGGGCAGAAAAAGCGACCGTATGTCTGGCTCTGGTGCGGTCTTACCAGGGCAGGCGATCGCCCGCATTGGAACTTACGAATCAAGTGTGCGACGCCCTTCTCAATGCACCCAACGATTCTGTCGGGCGAGCCGCCTACTTTTTACAAGTCCTTGGATGTGCGTACGAGAATATAGGGGAAAGTGATCAAGCCACACTCCTTCTGACTCGTGCCTTGACCGCCGCCGAAGCAGGGCACTATCTCCAAATTCAAGGACGGACACACACCGGACTGGGGGCGATCGCCCGACAACGACATCAATTCAAGACGGCGATCGCCCATCACACCACTGCCATTCAGCTTCTCGAATCCATCGGCGCGGCGTGTGATCTGGCAGAAGCACACGTACAACTCGGCTTGACCTATCAGCACCTGGAGCCAGACGAAAACTGTCAGGTTCATTACGAGCGGGCGATCGCCCTGTTTCAGTCCATGAATGCGCCCAGGCAACTCGAACGCATCTCCACCCTGAGAAACCAGCACCCCACTTTGATTTAGTTGGGTTAAGGGTCGCTCATCTCACGCCGCAAATGTTGCATCTTCTAAATCTGTCGTGTAATTCACCCACGCGACAGGAGCGATTCGCTAGAATCTGCCTGATCCTTAAAATTGGAACCACTGTCATGATCAAAGCCTACGCAGCCCAAGACGCAGGTGGCAAACTTGAGCCATTTGAATACGATCCGGGTGAACTTGGAAAAAACGAAGTTGAAATCGACGTTCATTCCTGCGGTATCTGTCACAGCGACCTCAGCATGTTGAACAATGAATGGGGCATGACGCAGTATCCGTTTGTACCTGGTCATGAAGTCGTAGGTACAATTGCTGCTGTCGGCAGTGATGTGAAAACACTAAAAGTGGGGCAGCGGGTCGGACTCGGCTGGTACTCCGCATCCTGCACCCACTGCGAATGGTGTCTGTCGGGCGATCAAAATCTGTGCCTCACCGCAGAAGGCACCATCGTCGGACGCCACGGTGGGTTTGCTGACAAAGTTCGTGCCCAGCAAGATTGGGTGTTGCCCTTGCCTGACGATTTACCCTTGGACAGTGTAGGCCCCCTCTTTTGTGGCGGCATTACGGTTTTCAACCCCATTATTCAACTGGGCATCAAGTCCACCGACCGCGTCGGAGTGATTGGCATCGGCGGGCTAGGGCACATGGCCCTCAAATTCCTTCACGCTTGGGGCTGTGATGTGACCGCCTTCTCAAGCAGCCCAAGTAAGGAAGCCGAAGCCCGAGAACTTGGAGCCAATCATTTTGTGAATTCTCGTGATCCAGAGGCGATCGCCGCCGTGGCGAACTCCTTTGACTACATTATCTCCACGGTGAATGTAGAACTCGACTGGGATGCATATATCGCCGCACTCCGCCCTAGAGGACGGTTACATTTAGTTGGTGCGGTGCTCAACCCAATCTCAACCTCCTTATTCCCCATGCTAGTCGGGCAAAAGGGAATTTCGTCATCGCCCCTGGGGAGCCCCACAACCACCCAGAAGATGCTAGAGTTTGCCGCCCGTCATCACATCGAGCCCGTCACAGAATACTTTTCTTTTGATCAGGTGAATGAGGCCATGGACAAACTCGAAAACGGACAACCACGTTATCGTATTGTGCTCAAGCACTAGTGGCGTGACTGAGCAAATTTGATGTCTGAGTTGATGCCTGAGTTGGTGTCTTGGGCGGGTGTCTTGGATTGATGCGTTACGGCTAACGCCTAACGCATCCTACTGGCAGGACACGCCTTAAAATGAAAACGACCTGATGGTTTCCATCGGGTCGCAGGTAAGGAGTGTAGAGGAGAAACGTGTGCAGCTCATCCTTAGCTGCAAATCTGCTTGCTAAAAGCTCAAAGCAATCATTGCCTCACTTCTATTTCACAGGAACGTCGATAGGCTGTGCATCAACGGCATGAGCATCGGCAACCGTATCGGACTTGCTTCGATTGACGCGGCGCTTATTCAATTGTTCCATAACAATCTGGGACACTTCTGCCACCAGCAGCGTCACTACAACACCATCGTCAATCCACCCAATGATAGGTAAGAAGTCGGGTGCAATGTCAAAGGGAAGAAACAAGTAACCCAGCGTAGCAAGAACGATGATCCAGCTGTACTTCGTGTTACGAAGGGTTCGACGATACCAGTTGTAAAAAGCCTGGACGATATCGACGTTTTTCATGGGCACACCTATAGAAGCAACATCTTAATGGTGCCAAGAATCGACGGATATTCACAGTGGAGATATCGCACTGTCAACGTTCGGTTGTCTCTCCCACAAACTGTCACAGGGTGCCCTGTCAACGGTCATTGGAACCTGCTAGCCCTGCGAAACTAGGGCGTGTTTTAAAACTAGCTGAAAGGGTTGTTTTTTCGTGCGCAAAGCGCACGAAAAAACAACTTTTAAAACAGACCCTAGGGATGTTTAGGCAGCAGTTGATCGAGGATGTCAGCATATGGAGAATCGGTGCTGTGAGGGTCAAACAATTGGGAGATAAACGTTTCCGCATTGCCCGAGTCAAGGGGGCGAGAAAACAGATAGCCCTGGGCATATTGACAACCCAGACGGCTAAGCCACTGTTGCTGATCAACTGTTTCAATGCCTTCTGCAATGACCGTTTTTCCGAGTCCATCGGCCAGCATCACAATGGCGCGAATAATTTCTTCGCTGCCCACATCGACACCAATATTCTTCACAAATGAACGATCAATTTTGAGGACATCAACGGGCAACTTTTGGAGATACCCTAACGATGAATAACCCGTCCCAAAATCATCAATGTAAATTTGAATGCCCATGTCTCTGAGGGCTTGTAATTTACTGCACGCCACATCCAGGTTTTCCATGATGACGCTTTCTGTGATCTCAATTTTTAGCTGAGAGGCTGACAACTGAGAGTGTTCCAGCGTTTGCCTGATTTGGTGAATTAAGTCGGGCTGTGCAATTTGATTGGTCGATAAATTAACGCTGATGCTAAAGGGAGTGTCCTTCGAGAAGGATAGATTCCACTGCCGAACTTGGATGCAGGCGCGGTCTAGAGTCCAGGCTCCGATGGGAACGATGAGTCCGGTTTCTTCTGCAAGGGGAATAAATTCGCCGGGACTGACCCATCCTTTTTCGGGGTGATGCCAGCGGATTAGGGCTTCAAATCCGACAAATTCTCCAGTCGCCAATTTCACAATGGGTTGATAGTTGAGTGTGAATTCTTCTCGTTTGAGGGCATCCCGCAAATCATTCTCTGATTTCAATCGGTCGAGGGTGCCCGTATGCATGTCGGGATGAAAGACGATGTACTGGGCTCGTCCCGACTCTTTGGCTCGATACATGCAAATATCGGCATCTCGCAACACCTCTTCTGCATGTTTGTAGGCTGAATCACACACCACGATGCCAATGCTGGCGGTGGAAACGATGTCGTGGCCGTGGATAGAAAAGGGAGTTTTCAACTTTTGCTGAATGCGTTCGGCTAAATCGGTGATGCTGGCAAGGTCATAGATCCCTTCGAGCAACATGATGAATTCGTCTCCGCCGAGTCGAGCAACCATGTCAGAACGGCGCAGGCTTTGTTGCAGACGCTGGGCAATTTCGACCAGGAGTTGATCACCGACGTTGTGACCTAGACTGTCGTTCACGACTTTGAAGCGATCAAAGTCTAAGAAGAGGACAGCAAACATGTAGTCGGGGGTGTTGTGCGATCGCCGCAGAAACGTTTCGAGTCGCTTTAGCAGCATGGCTCGATTGGGCAATCCGGTTAAGGTGTCGTGAAATGCAGCGTGAAAGAGCTGGCTTTCGGTCTTCTTCTGAAGGGTGATATCGGTCTGAGAGCCAGACATGCGATAGGGGGCATCTTTTTCATCTCGCACAACAACCCCTCGACTCAGCATCCAGAGATAATGGCCCGCCTGGTGCTGCATTCGATATTCCACCTTGAGATGGTGGGTCTGTCCCTGTAGGTGAGCGGCGATCGCCGACTTGAGGATATCCAAGTCATCGGGGTGGACTCGGTCAAACCACTCATGGGGGCTTTCTTCTAGACTTTCTTCAGCGTATCCCAGCATTTCTTTCCAGCGAGGAGAAAAATAGACCTGGCTGGTTTTCAGGTTCCAATCCCACAGGCCATCATTAGCGCCCTTGACTGCGAGGGCATAGCGCTCTTTGCTTTCTCGTAGCGCTGCCTCGACTCGATCGCGCTCGGTCACGCTATCGCGCAACTTTCGAGTCATGGCGTTGAATGCATTGGCTAGAGCGGCACAGTCATTGTCGGGTGGAACGGCTACGTATTCATCCAGATGACCCTCGGCAATACGTCGTGTCGCTTCGGTGATGGTGCGCAGGGGCTTCGTTACGGAACGGCTGACAATGACGGCCAGCGTCGCTCCCAGGGTAGTCGAGAAGAGGGCGATCGCCACTCCCCGGTGCCAAACCCGCGCCAGATTTGCATCCAGTTGAGCAGTGGATAATTCGAGGCTAATGGCACGATACCGGGGATGACCGGAAATCGCTCGCCCTGCGTATAGAT
>JAYKJC010000683.1:0-4049 GCA_035285885.1 Leptolyngbyaceae cyanobacterium
TCAAGAACCAGATTCGGGGAAGCATCGCCCGCCGCAATGATGATCCGGGCTCAATTGCCCAGCGAGAATTCAATAAGCTGATTTATGGTGCCGACAGTCCCTACGCCCGGACGGCAGAATACGCCACCCTTGCCAATATTACGCGGGATGATGTGGTGTCGTTTCATCAGGACTATTTCTACCCCAGCAATATGTTGCTGAGCATTTATGGGGATTTTGAACCGACAGAGATGCGATCGCTTATTGAACAGACGTTTGGAGCATGGCAAAATCCCGCCAATACCGCAGCGTCCTCGCCCTCTCCAGCCTCTCTCGAACCTGTGACCCAACAAACATCGGGTGGTGTTTTTCTGGTCGATCAACCACAACTGACGCAGAGTTCCATTTTGTTTGGTCACCTGGGCGGAGAACGTGACAACCCAGACTATCCCGAATTGACGGTGATGAATCAGGTTCTCAACGGTCTTGGAGGGCGCTTGCTCAATGAAGTGCGATCGCGACAGGGACTAGCCTACAGCGTCTACGCATTTTGGGCCGCAAGCTATGACTATCCCGGAATCTTCATCGCGGGAGGAGACACGCGTTCCGATGCGACCGTCCCCTTTGTTGAATCCACCATTGCCGAGTTAGAAGCCATCCAGCAAACCCCGATTACCGAAGCCGAACTGGCACAGGCTAAAGATAGTGTGATCAATTCGTTCGTGTTCAATTTCCAGAGTCCGAGTCAGGTGTTGGATCGGGTGGTGAGATACGACTTTTATGACTATCCAGAAGACTTCATCTTTCAATATCGACGAGACGTAGAAGCTACCACCGTTGAGGATGTTCAGCGAGTGGCCCAAGAGTACCTGAAGCCGGAAAATCTGGTGATCTTGGTCGTGGGAAATGAAGAGGCGATCGCCCCCCCGCTCAGTCAGTTACCCAACGGAGACGAGGTCATCACGCTAGACATCTCCATCCCCGAACCAGATGTGGCGCTGTCAGGCAGGTCGTAACATCACCTCAAAAAATGCGTCAGTCCTAAAGAATTCCTTGCATTCTAAGCGAATGAAGCCATTCACTTGGAACATTGTTGTCAGTTGCTAGAGGATATCGCTTCATGAAGTGGGCATCCAATCCCCTTGTTTGGCTGATTTCACTATTTGTCATCGCCATTCTTTCATTGAGACCCGCCATTCACCTGCTCACAGAATCATGGTGGTTTGAAACCGTTGGGTTTGAGGACGTCTTCTGGACGCGCATTATCTGGCAACTGTCTATCGGCTTTGTCATTTTCATTCTCTATGCCATAGTGCTCTGGGGAAACTATCGGCTTGCGATGTCGCTCACGCGCACGTTGGGATTCCGCTTTTTAGAAGAAAGCAATCTCACCATATATGGTGATACGCTTCCTAACTACGTCGCTGGAACGCTCACCTTCATCATTGCGTTGGGAGCGGCGTCGGTCGGCTTAGAGGCATGGGAAACCATTCTCCAGTTTCTCAACCCGACGATGATGGGGCGCACCGACCCGATTTACGGACAGGACATCAGCTTTTACCTGTTTGAACTGCCCTTCTGGAAATATGCTCAGTACACTGTCTTGTCGCTGATTGCGTGGAGTTTAGCGATTTCGTTGATGGTCTACGGCTTCAAGGAAGCGATTCGGTTCAGCGGGAGTTGGCAAAATCTGCTCCGAGGCCGCATCAAAGTTCACATTAGTTTGTTGCTCGTGGCGATCGCCCTCGTCGTGGCAGTAGGCTTTTGGTTCGATCGATACGAACTGCTGTATTCCGCAGACGGTGTAGTCTTCGGGGGCGGCTACACCGACGTTCACGCCCGCCTTCATTCGTATTGGATCTTGGGTATCGCAACCCTCATTCTGATGGGGTTGTTCGCCGTGTCCCTCTGGCTTTCAAACGTGGCTCTTCCGGTGTATGGCATCGGAGTCTATCTCGTTCTGTTTGTTGTCGTGGGAATTATTTACCCCTGGTTTCAACAGAAATTTGTGGTCGCTCCAAACGAGTTGGATCGGGAAATGCCCTACATTACCCACAATATCGAGCTGACGCGCGATGCCTATGGGCTTGCCACCGTCGAGCGCAAAGACTATCCGGCTAATACTGACCTGACTCAAGAGGATTTAGAGAATAATCAATCCACGATTAGCAACATTCGTTTGTGGACCTATCAACAGCTTTTAAGTACCTATCGAGAACTTCAGGAATTCCGACGATATTATCAGTTCACCGATGTGGATGTGGATCGGTATGTGCTGGATGGAGACTATCGGCAAGTCATGCTGGCGTCTCGTGAGTTGAACTACGAACAACTGCGGCAGCAATCCAACACCTGGGTCAATCAGCATTTGCAATACACCCACGGCTATGGCGTTGTTGCCAGCCCGGTAAATCAAGTCACCTCACAGGGACTACCCGAATTTTTTATCAAAGATATTCCGCCTGAATCATCCGTCGATTTAGAGCTTGAGCAGCCTGCGTTGTACTACGGAGAAGGCACGACAAACTATGTCTTCACCGGAATGTCGATTGATGAGTTTGACTATCCCCAGGGTAATGACAACACAACCACTCGCTATGACGGGGTCGGGGGGGTTCCCATCGGAAGCTGGCTCCGGAGAGCCGCCTATTCATTCGACCTCGGTAGCCTGAACCTGTTGATTTCAGACTACTTCACCGATGAGTCGAAAGTACTCTATCACCGACAACTGCGCGATCGCCTCCAACAAATTGCACCATTTCTGCTGTTTGACAGCGATCCGTATATCACCATCCTCAATGGACGATTGCAGTGGATTGTCGATGCCTACACCGTGAGCGATCGCTATCCCTACGCGGAACCCTTTGTTCGCACAGAAGGCGTCGGTTCCATCGTTCAGCGAAACCCGACCCTCATCACCGCAGCAAACCGCAACATCAATTACATTCGCAACTCAGTGAAAGCGGTGGTCGATGCCTACGATGGCACGATGCAGTTTTTCGTCGTGGATGAAAGCGACCCGATTGCAGCGACCTACCAGAAAATTTTTCCGACCCTCTTTGAACCCTCAGACGCTATTTCTCCAGACTTGAAGGCGCATTTTCGATATCCACCCGACTTGTTTCGAGTCCAAGCGCAAATGTACTTGCTCTATCACATGAGCGATCCCACCGTTTTCTACAATCGAGAAGATGTTTGGAGCTTTCCCACGAAGTCAAACCAGGAGAATGCGACTCCGATGGAGCCGTACTACGTCATCATGCAGTTGCCCGAGGAAGGCAGCGAAGAGTTCATTCTCATCTTGCCGTTTACGCCCAATAACAAAGGGAACATGATTTCATGGCTGTCGGCTCGTTCCGATGGAGAACAGTACGGAAAGCTATTACTATACGAATTTCCAAAGCAAGACCTAGTCTACGGGCCTAATCAGGTTGAGGCTCGGATTGACCAAAACCCAAGCATCTCCTCACAGATCACCCTGTGGGATCAACAAGGGTCGGAGGTGATTCGCGATGATTTGCTGGTGATTCCCATCGAAGGATCGCTGCTGTACATCAAACCCGTCTATCTCAGTGCCGAACAGCGTGGATTGCCAGAACTCAAGCGGGTGATTGTAACGTATGACACTGAAACCGTCATGGCAACGTCGCTGGATGAAGCGTTTCGAGAACTGTTTGGCGATCGCCCCCCATCGTCGAGTCAGTCACCCCAACCATCATCCCAACCCGATGAGACAGTCACCCCAGATGACGCAGAAGCCTTACGAACCCAAGTTCCAGGCGATGTTCGTGACCTGGCTGAAAATGCGTTAGAGGCATACCAGAATGCCCAGAACGCTTTAAGGGATGGCAACTGGAGTGAATACGGACGCTATCAAGAAGAATTAGAATCCCTTCTACAACAGCTCTCAGAAAACTCATCAGATTCGCAAGAATAACAAACCCGCCGAGATAGAAGATTCGCAAGAATAACAAACCCGCCGAGATAGAAGATTCGCAAGAACCACAGATCGCAGCAATAGAGCGGTGTGCAAATGGATTAAGCCCCTTACCTGTGCTTAATCCATTTGC
>JAYKJC010000684.1:0-2574 GCA_035285885.1 Leptolyngbyaceae cyanobacterium
TGTGTAGAGGGGACTATACACCCAGCCGTGCAAACTGGGTGATCCAGACCACGGGTGCTGATATGAGGGATTACGTGGTGTGCGAGGTTAACCGGCGGGCTCCCTACGCTCGGCTGGTGATTACGCGCCATGATGAGTACTGGTTCGGGGTGCGGGCTGAGGACGTGGATAGGTTTGTGCCTGAGTTTCAGCAAATCCACTGGGACTTTTGGCAAGCGCTGGCAGATGTGTTCGATCTGGGTGAAATCCCCGAAGCGTACCGATGGTTCTCGGAAGTCAACGTAGACACGGTGATCCGGAAGTCGCCGAAATCGATTGACACGCCTACAAGGGTATGCCAGAATAGAAACACTGGACACGTGAGGAAACCATATGAAGACGTTTAAGGCAAAGGTGTTTAAGACCCCGTGGGGTCCATGCGTGCGGGCGGATTGTCTGGTGCAAAACCTGGGAACCCCGTTGGGTTCGTTAATCCAGTACGCAGGCTGCAAATTCCACGTAGGACTGTTCGAGGGTGTGTGGGTAGGGTTTATAGAGGTAGGCGGGTTGCACCTGATACCCGGTCTTGATGGCGTGTCACTCTGAGGTAAATAAGCCATGGCAGAAAAAGAAGAACTAGATCATAACCTCGCAGTCTACGATACACCCTGGGGGCTTTGTGTAACTGTTGACGAATTGGCCCCTTGTACCGATAAAACCGCCGAGGATATCCTTGCCTTGGTAGGGGACCAGGCGCACTATGGGTGGTACAACGGGGCCATGCGGACCTTTATCGAACTAGACGCGATTGAGCCCTCCCCTAACGCAAAACTTACCTTTTTTGGAACCCATGCGAAATAATTGCACCCTCTGGGCGGTCTCTGGGGTTTTCACCGACCAACCCCCCAGCAGCCCCGCCGATTGCTACCCTCCTAAGACCCTGTTCCGTTCCTCCGATGGATCGGTCTACCACGGATCCCAATTGGTCGCTAAGTTGCGGCCCTACTCGTACCCTACGAACTGGTGGAGGTGAACAAATGCTTAGAACAAAAGACGGGTGGATCGTACCTGCACCCGTAGCGGAAACCTACCGTTACTACCAAACAGCCTACGGGCAAGAGCAAGCAGACCGATACTTGAGAGTGGCGCTATCAACCCATAACCAGCCCGTTAAAGCTAGGGCTCAAATCGGGAAGAAAAAGAAATTTTCTGGAACCCCTTGACACCCTGGGAAACCGGGTGCTATGTTGGTTACATCGAAACGAGGAAACCGACATGAACCCCGAAGAACGCCAGACCGCCATTCGCCAGCAGCTCAGAACCGCCTTTGGTCCCAAATTTTCCGAGAAGGATCGGGACCTAGCAGCCCAGATCACCGAGCTGATGAACCTGATCGAGGATCCCCGGATGCTGCTCCAGCTCAGCCGCCAGTTCATCAGTACTGCTGAACAGAAGTACTAGCCCCGTGGGATCCCCTCGGATCCCGCTACAAAAATTTTTAGCCCCTTGACACAGGCTCTAACATGCCTTACACTGGTATTATATACCCGTGTGAGGTTTTTGCATTGGCAGATCTTCGGGGGATTCAAGCAAAACTAGCTGCCACAGTGACAGACACGGTGCTCGGAAAACTCGGGTACCGTGAATTTACTGTGTTTGCCCCTGACGGAACCCAGATCACACCGGATCCTGAGGTTCGGTTTCTCGAAGGGGCTAGTTTAGACCGGCTGGTTAACTACCTCCAGGCCCAGGGTTTAGACTATCCTAGCTCAGCCGTGCGTGTCAAGGTAAATCGCCACAACACGCCCCTGGAGAGCACCTTAGAGAACGGGCGCTGGGTGCTGCTGGATAAAGCCAGCGGGGAGGAAACCGAATGGAACCTTGCCCGCCATACCCAGACTGACGATCGCTACCTTGTGGATCTCGTCCTACACCACGGCCCGCTATGACCCACGCTCCTGCACTCCAAGCGCTTCTAACCTCGCTCGGCTCCGTCTCGTGGAACACCGCGCTCTCTGACGTGACGTTAACGGATGGGTTGCGGGGCCTGGTGTACCCGCTCGGTTTGTCTAAAACTCAGGGGCGATCGCAGTGGTCCTACAGGGTTACCCTCACCCGCGCTCTAACCGGGCTATCGGAGGCGATCGAGTGGTCCGAGTCCATGGCCGCTCAAGCCCTAGAGGTGCTGGATCCGCCTGGGGGCGCTTGCTTGGGTTCGGGGGGACGGGTAGGCGGGGTCTCGATCGAGATTTTGGCCCCAACCACCAACCCCAACAACAGTCGTACCCCCCAGCCTGTCGAGGTCTTGGCGGGGATCACCCTCACACTCACGATCACGGAGTAACCTATGTACGGTTTTGTAACAGGCATCTTAACGCATAGCGGCGGGATTTTGGATCTAAACCCCGCGCAGAAGGCGGAATTTACGTATGCTTCGGAGCTGAAACAGGCCCGGGGCTTTAATCAAAACTCAGGGATCCTACAGGTAACGCGCTCCTGTGTGGCTAGTGAGACCGCCAGCCTGATGATCGAGAGCACCGATATCAGTTGGTCGTTTATCCAGGCGGCTATCGGGTACGCGGCTGCTGACTCCAC
>JAYKJC010000685.1:0-8863 GCA_035285885.1 Leptolyngbyaceae cyanobacterium
TTGTTTAGCGTATTCCTTGTTCCCAGCGTCTCGCTGGGAATGCCCGCGAGAGCCTCTGGCTCCCGTTCAAATTGGAGCCAGAGGCTCCCGCAACGGTTCCCTGCCAGAGACAGGGAACCAGAAATTAGAGAACGCTAAACACATACACAGGCGACCGTTTTGCCCTTTGAACGTATACAAGTGAGCGCCGATAGGGCACGAAGCCTTTCAAAATGAGAATTGCTGCCGATCTGCAAGGTCACACATTTTATTTATCGAAATGTTTATCGAAATGTGAATATTCATAACTGGGCAAACTTCTTAAATCTATACGAAAGGGATGAGGGTTGGAGCGCATAACGAAGTCCCCAAACCCTTCTCCCTTCTTGAATTCTGCCCAATCGTTAATATTCTGAACAAAGAAGATTGTTTCTCTGTAAAGAAAGCGAGAAAAATACTGTCCATTGGGGCAAAGTAAAGATGGAAAATTGCACCAGTTCATATTTAAGGAATTTGTGCTGTTCATAAAGATTGAATGATGAAGGAAGTAGTGAGCGAATGAGGCAAGTCCTAAGCTCGTTAAGCTAGCTAGGGAGTTTGCTATGGTTTTGAAGGTTGATTTGACCGTGCAACGCTATGAGGAATGATTTGAGTTAATGTCTGACATGTTGAAGATCGGGACACGGACGATTGCATCTGACAACATCCTGCCATTGTTGGCGGGATACCAAATGATGCCTCAATTTCTAAAGGAGGTATTGATCGATGAGGCGATCGCCGACATTGACTGCACCGACGAGGAAAAAGAGGAAGCCTACCAGACGTTCTATCAACAAAATCAATTGACAGAGCCCGATCATCGGCGAGCATGGCTCAACCATTACCAGATGAACGAAGCTCAACTCCAATCCTTGGCGACACGAGAGCTACGGATTGAGAAGTTTAAGCAACAAAAATGGGGCCCCAAGCTTGAATCCTATTTTCTCGATCGGAAAGGAAAACTGGACAAGGTCATTTATTCGCTGATTCGCACCAAGGATATTGGCATTGCCCAAGAGCTGTACTTTCGCATTTCTGAAGGAGAGCAAACGTTTGCAGAGATGGCTCGGGAATATTCTCAAGGCCCCGAATCTCAAACCGATGGCCTGATTGGTCCGGTTGAACTGAGTGTTCCTCATCCATCCCTGGCCCATATGCTTTCCATCAGTCAACCCGGACAGTTGTGCCCCCCCACCCGTGTTGGAGAATGGGTCGTCATTGTGCGGTTAGAACGCTTTATCCCGGCTCAACTCGACGACGGGATGCGTCAGCGGTTGCTGAATGAAGCCTTCAATGAATGGATTAAGGAACAACTTCAGGGGTTACACTCGTCTGACTCAAACGGTGCCGCATCTACCAGCAACACAGAATCTAGCACCGCTCAATCTTCTGAAAACCAAGAACATCCGCCGAATCCGCAACCATCATCGTCAGATGGGAATCCTGATACTGGTTCGACGGATTCGAAAATAACATCTGTTGCTCCATAGATTTTTGGGGTGAACTTAGATGAGGAACTGATGAGAATCAAATTTTCAGATTATCTTCAGTCAAGACCTGAATCATAATTCCACAATTTGACTCATTGATTGGAATCAAGACCGCGTTTTTCTGCCCCCGCTGTCAACACTAACTAACTTGTACGTCTGCCTCAATGCCCCATGACATATACCAAAACTAGTATTCAGGACTTTCTATCCAGTGTGCCGCCGTTTGACAAGTTGTCAGACGATATCCTCAAGAAAATCGCTAGCAAACTGCAACTGTTTCGCTATCGCATGGGGCAGGCTATTTTTCTCAAAGACAAGATGCCTGGGCAAGTGGCCATCATTTATCAAGGACAGGCCCGTCTCCTTGGCTATGATCCGCGCACCGAGAAGCCCATTACCCTTCAACTGCTACAGCCGGGGGCGGTGTTGGGCTGGCTTGGGCTGGTGCGGGGCGTTCCCTGTGAAACGGCGATCGCCTCTACAGAAACCATTTGTTTGGTGATGCCGTCCCTTGACTTTCTCACCATGCTGGAAGCCGAACCCGCATTGGCGGCGGCGTTCCGCGATAAGTGTCCCCTTCTGGAAATCTTTGACTTAATTGGCGAAGAAATTCACCGTCAGGCCATTGGTGAGGCCAACCTTAAGCAACTCGCGCTCCAGGCTCAGGCTGATGCCGTAGTCGCCATGATTCCGAAGGGAACGACGCCGTTCAATCGGCTTGACCCTAAGCGGGCATGGTTTGTCAGTGGCGGTGGGGCGATCGCCGACATGTCTGTCGGAACCCGCATTGATGTGCAAAATCATCCCAACGCAGGATTAACGGTGGTGGGTTCCTATCCAGCCCGACTCGTTGGCATTCAGAACTCAGTTTTCAAGGCGACGCCACCGAATGTCGCCCCCAAGACGGTTTCTCTCGATCAAAATGGTGCGGCGACTCAATCGGTTGACGAAGACATTCCCTTCGCGCCCGATCGCCCCCCCGAACTCGGCCAACCCGTTTACCGGGACGAAGCCGGAAAGCGGAAATCTCCCCAAGACTATCCGTTTGTTCGAGGCAAAGGAGAACAGGGCGGAGCTATGGCCTGTCTCCAGATGATTGCCCAGTTCTTCAACATGCCCTTCCGCAAAGACGTGGTGAAACGGGTCATGGTCAGCCAGTCAGAGCGAATTGGCGGCGTTTCTCTAGAACTCTGTGGCGCAATCTCTGAAATGATGGGACTCCACGCTCAGCTCGTCAAGGTGCCTGCAAGTTCCATCGGTCGGGTTGAAACCCCTGCGCTGATCAAATGGCAAGAAGGGTTCGCTCTTCTATATGAGACGAGCGAACGCGAGGTGATGGTCGCTGTCCCTGAAATGGGTGTTATTCAGCGGCGGATCGATGACTTTAGTCGAACCTGGGGAGAACCGACAGAAACGGGCGATCGCGTCGGCCAGGTGGTTCTCGTTCGGCAAACCAAGCAAACGCCCCAAAAGCGATTTGGTCTGGACTGGTTCTGGCCATCGATTCAGAAATACCGGGTTGTGCTGATTGAGGTCTTCGTCGCCTCCTTCTTTGTACAGCTCTTTCAATTGGCAAACCCGTTGATGATTCAGGTCATCATCGATAAGGTCATCAACCAAAACGGCCAAGACACCCTGCAAGTGCTCGGTTCGTTCTTGCTGATCATTGCGATTTTTGAAGCCCTGCTCACCAGTCTGAGAACCTACCTCTTTGTCGATACGACCAACCGCATTGACATGACGCTGGGCTCAGAAATCATTGACCACCTCCTTCGTCTGCCCCTGCGCTACTTTGAGAAGCGCCCGGTGGGTGAGCTATCGACTCGAATCAATGAGCTGGAAAACATTCGACAGTTCCTCACAGGAACAGCGTTGACGGTCGTTCTAGACTCCGTCTTCTCGGTGATCTACATCGTCGTCATGTTCGTCTATAGCTGGGTGTTGACGCTGGTTTCCCTGGCGACCATCCCACTGTTTGTCGGACTCGCTTTTATCGCATCTCCCCTGATTCGTCGGCAATTGCGTGAGAAGGCAGAACGAAATGCTGAAACCCAGTCCTACCTGGTAGAGGTGATGTCTGGAATTCAGACTGTCAAAGCTCAGAACATGGAGTTACGGGCTCGGTGGCAGTGGCAGCAGCGCTATGCACGCTATGTCAGCGCTGGATTTAAGACCGTTCTGACCTCCACAACCGCCAGCTCCGCGAGTGGATTTTTGAACAAGCTTTCAGGCTTGCTCGTCCTGTGGGTTGGAGCCTACCTCGTCCTCGAAGGAAACTTGACCCTCGGACAGCTCATCGCCTTCCGAATCATCGCAGGCTATGTAACCAGCCCGCTTCTCCGGCTGGCTCAGCTCTGGCAAAACTTCCAGGAAACTGCATTGTCAATCGAGCGATTGAGCGACATCGTCGATGCGGCTCCTGAAGCGAGTGACGAAGACCGGATGAACATCCCCATGCCGCCTGTGAAAGGATCGGTGAGATATGAGGATGTCACCTTCCGATTCGGTCCCTCTGGGCCACCCGTACTCAACAACATCAACGTTGAGTTTGAAGAGGGAACCTTTGTAGGAATCGTCGGACAAAGCGGTTCTGGAAAGAGCACCATGACCAAGCTGTTACCTCGACTCTATGATCTAGAAAGTGGGCGTATCTTGGTTGACGGCTATGACATCAGCAAGGTTGAGCTTTATTCGCTCCGTCAGCAGATTGGGATTGTGCCCCAAGACAGCTTGCTATTCGAGGGCACCATTCAGGAGAACATTGCGCTGACCATGCCGGATGCATCCTCTGATGCCATCATTGAGGCGGCTCAAATCGCTGTCGCCCATGATTTCATCATGGGGCTTCCCAACGGGTACAACACACGGGTGGGAGAACGGGGAGCTTCACTCTCTGGAGGCCAGCGTCAGCGGATTGCGCTCGCCCGAACCGTTCTGCAAAACCCGCGAATGCTGATTCTGGACGAGGCAACGAGCGCCCTTGATTACGACACGGAGCGTCGTGTTTCTATCAATTTGGCTGAGGCGTTTAAGGGACGAACGGTTTTCTTCATTACTCACCGATTGCCCACCATTCGTGGCGCAGATGTAATCCTCATGATGGATCAAGGGTCTATCGTTGAACAAGGTCGCCATGATGAGTTGATGGCGCTTCAAGGCCGCTACTACTGCCTCTATCAGCAACAAGAAGCGCAGGTATAACGGAGTTATTGCAACTCAGTTCTTTTGATTACATTTTTGCTGAATCACATTCACTTGCTGACAACAGAAACCTACACATCACCATGAAAGAGTCACGAGATCCAGCGGCAACGAACGGACAGCAAACCCGATCGCTCAATGCTCAAAATGGAAATCATCCATCGGAGTCGGCGATCGCCAAACAAACCCAAGTCTCTGCACCTCAGCCTCAAGCGAATGATGCCGATAACAAAATGGTTCGGGCTGAAGCCTTTGACCAACCTGTTATCCTTAAACAAACGGCTCGATGGTCGCACGCCATCATCATTAGCATCATCAGCGTGACCGTCATCACGATCATCCTGAGTCTGTTCAAGATTGAAGAGGCCGTCCAGGCGACGGGCAAGCTCGAACCTCAAGCTGCTGTTCAAGAAGTCGATCCTCCTGTCAACGGAGTCGTTGAAGAAGTACTGGTCAAGGATGGAGACCAGGTGCGAAGGGGAGATGTCTTGGTGCGTCTTGAACCCGATGCAACGGAGTCAGACAAACAGCAGCTCGAACAGAATATTGATTCTTTAACCAAAGAGAATCAGTTCTACCGTGCCCACCTCAGCGGATTGTCCCCTGAACAAATTCCATCGGCACTCGATCTTGAGTTGCCCCCTGAGGTGCTCTTGCTGGCTTCCAACCGAACGGAATTGATTGAAGAAAACAGTTTGTATGAAACCCTCCTTACCGGAGCGGATGTTGCTTCGTTGACCCCTAGTCAACGGGTGCGGCTAAGCACATTGCAGAGTGAGGCCAATTCACGTATCTCCTCGGCAGGGCTAGAAATTGAAGCCTTGCGTCGTCAGCTACGCCAAACCGAAGGTCAGATCGCCTCCGCAGAGAGAACCTTAGCCATTGAGCAAGAAATTCTAGACGACATCACACCGTTGGTTGAAGAAGGCGCACTGTCAGCCTTGCAGCTCCGTCGCCAGGAAGTTGAAGCGCTAACCCGAGAAGCGGAGTTAGATCGCTTTATGCAAGAGCGTCGGGTTGTGGAATCTCAGATTGCCCAGGCTCAGGAGCAGCTCACCAATACGGTTGCCCTGACGCGAAGTGACTTGCTGAATCGGATCGCTGAGAACGATAAGCGGATTGCAGAAATTGACAGTAATTTAACTCAGCGGATTGTCACTAACGATCGCCAAATTACAGAACTGTCCAGTCAACTCGCTCAAACGGAACTCACCCTGGATTATCAAGAAATTGAAGCTCCGATCGATGGCATTGTCTTTGATCTCACCGCCCAAGAAGATGGATTCATCAACATCAACAGTCAAGAACCAATCCTCAAAATTGTTCCTAGCGATGCTCTGGTTGCCCGCGTATTCATCACGAACCAAGATATCGGTTTTGTTGAAGAGGGAATGCAGGCTGATGTGCGGGTTGACTCCTTCCCGTTCAGTGAGTTTGGGGATGTACAGGGTGAACTCGTCTGGATCGGGTCTGACGCCCTCCCACCGGATCAACAGGAAAACCGCCCGGTTTATACCTTCCCTGCAAGGATTGAGCTCGATCAGCAGTTCATCAACGCCAATGGCCGCCCAGTCAAGCTCCAGTCTGGAATGTCAACGACCGTCAACATCATCATCCGCAAGCGCCGGATTATCACCTTCTTTACCGATCTCTTCTCTCAGAAAGCCGATAGCATCAAGACCACCCGATAAGCTGTAGCGCGATGCGCTTTGTACTTGTTTAGCGTTGGCAGTTTCTACCCCCCTCAATCCCCCCTTGGTAAGGGGGGAAGCTTATTTCTCCCCCTTGCCAAGGGGGAGGTAGAGGGGGTTTACAGTGCGCGCTAAGCACATACAATGCGCTACAGCTTACCGGCCAGGACTTACCCACGTCCCCACTATCTAGCGCATTTTTGTGGGTGGTGGTGGGTTGAGCCCGCCACTACCCACAAAAATGCGTAAATCCTATCTACATAACAGTGATGTGGGGCGTGGCACGTCCCACATCACTGTTTTTGGCAAATTCGTGGTTAGATAGGGGCTGCGGTTACTTTGAATGATGGGTTATGGGAAAGCGGTGTCTGGTGACGGGTGGATTAGGATTCATTGGCCAACACTTGGTCACGCTTCTACTCGACCGTGGAGATCGGGTGCGAATCTTTGATTTGGCGACCCCCACCGATCGAATCGATGGGGTGGAGTACGTCACTGGAAACATCACCGATCGCCCCGCTGTTGAAAACGCGATGCAAGGGATTGACCACGTGTTTCATCTGGCTGCTAATGCAGGGCTATGGTCTCCCCACAAAGATGAGTTCATCACCATCAACCAGAGCGGAACTCGCAATGTGATGGATGCAGCGTTGAGTCATGGAGTCGAGCGAGTCGTTCACTGTTCGACAGAATCGATTCTCAAGAGCGTTCGAACGACATCCCAATCCATTGCGTCCACTCCAAGCGCCGATAAACCGCTGATTGATGAATCCATTCAGCTCACCCTTGAGGACATGGCCGGAGCCTATTGCCGAGGCAAGTTTGTTGCTGAGCAAGAAGCGTTTGCAGCAGCACGTCGAGGGCTTCCTGTGGTCATTGTGAATCCAACTGTGCCAATTGGGCCGGGCGATCGCCGCATTACTCCCCCCACCCGCATGATGCTTGGTTTCCTCAACGGCAAGTACCCTGCCTATCTCAACAGCACCCTTAATTTGATTGATGCCCGCGATGTGGCACTCGGTCATATCCTCGCCGCAAACAAGGGTATTCCGGGTGAACGGTACATTCTCGGCAACGCCAACATTCAGCTCGGCGAGTTATTAGACCTACTGGAAGAATTATCTGGCGTAACCATGCCAAAGCGTCAAATCCCCTACTGGATAGCTCTCACAGTTAGCTCCATTCAAGAATTCATTGCAGATACCCTCACAAAGAAACCCCCTCAGGCTCCGCTCACCGGAGTGAAGCTAGCGCGATCGCCCATGATGTTCAACAACACCAAAGCTCAGACTGAATTAGGGTTAACCTTTCGTCCGCTCAGGGAGTCGCTGAAAGATGCGATCGCCGATTATCACCGCCGAGGATTACTGGCAACACAATCGAACGGTTAGAACAAGATTCATCTAAATCGCCTCTGGAGCAACAGGCTCAACAGGACGAATATCGACGCGATCGCCCACAGACAGCCCTAAAGCTTCAGCTCTCCCGCCTTTAAGCTCAAGCACATACTCAACATCACCATCGGGGCCATAGGTCGGACAACTCGGTGTGGTGCAGGGAGGGACGCTGGGGGCGATCGCCTTAATTTCTCCGTTGTAAAGAAAGATCATGTCCAGGGGAAACTGAACATTTCGCATCCAAAATTGAACTGGACGAGGAGGATTGAAAGGAAACAACATGCCCCGGTTGTCGGGCAAGTCCTCCCGGAACATTAAGCCAACAGCTTGCTGTCTGGGAGTTTGAGCCACTTCAAGCTGAATCACATGTTCTCGAATCGTCGCTTCAGCAGTAATCGGGAGCATTTGACCTTCACTGATCGTGAACACGTCCTGAGACTGACGATCCTGTCGGGGAGGCTCGATCTCAGTTTCAGTCTCTCGATTGGGAGACTCGGTGGGCGATGTGACCGTTTCGACCGGAGTCGAACATGCCTGCAATAGTAAACTGAGCCCCAAACTTAAGGCCATCAGTTGACGGATACAAGATCCGATGCTGTGAAATCGATTCATCACCTTAAACCCCATTCTCTCCAGCCAACAGTGGCCCCTGCATCATCCTGATCGGGGAGATTTTCTTAATGACCAGCAAACTGCACCAGCGAACTGCACCAGCAAGCTTTAGCATCAAGCTTTAGCAGTGAACTACGGCTAAAATGTGCTAAGCGTCTCGCAACACATATCCCACCCCTCGAACGGTCTGAATGAGCCGCTTACTGCCCTCATCTTCAATCTTGAGCCGGAGATAGCGCACGTAAACTTCAATCACGTTGGATTCCCCCATAAACTCATATCCCCAGACGTTTTCGAGAATTTGTTCACGGGTCATCACTTCTCGGGGATGCTCCATCAAATACTTTAGCAACTCAAACTCCTTCATCGTCAGATCAATCACGCGATTGTGAAGCATGGCCTGCCGACTATTCAGATCAAGAACCAAATCGCCAAAGCGAAGTTGAGCGACATC
>JAYKJC010000686.1:0-5459 GCA_035285885.1 Leptolyngbyaceae cyanobacterium
CAGCCTCCTGCTGAGAAACCTCCAGTTCCGTTGTGGGCTGATTTGTTGTGTTCTCACTCGACGAGAGCTGGGCAGTATCCTGGGAGCAGGCGATCGCCATACTCAGCAGTAGCCCACAGACAAACAAACACAGTCGTTTCAATCGTTTAATTTCTTTCCAATGGGAATCTCGCCAGCTCATATTCGGCTCCAAGATTTTGAGTGAATCATTGCCAGGGTCAGTTTTCAAGCAGTCATAGGACTGGGCGGGCTCAGTCTGCCCAATCCCATAATCGACTTACCGCTGCCATGACTAACAATAATCGCTAATGACGATTCTGTCCTACCCCTAATCCTGGCAAATCATTCGGCACTAATCGCCCCTGCTCCATCGTTGCTCCTATAAACGGATCATCCACGAGATTCAAATGGCTGTCTAAATCCAGATGAGTGGCAAAGGGGGCGAGCTGTGCCGCCGCCGTGTTCGCCAAGGTACTGTCTGAATAGCAGCCAAACATAATGCCCAACCCACAGGCTTGAGCCGTATGCACCATTCGCAGAGCTTCTGACAATCCTCCCGATTTCATGAGCTTGATGTTGATGCCATCAACCCGGTCGGCCAGAGCGGGGATATCTCGACTCGTAAAACAGCTCTCATCCACATAAATCGGCAAAGGTGATGCTTGATGCAGCTTCGGCAGCAACGCTTCGTGTCCGTGGGGCAACGGCTGCTCAATGTAAGTGACCCCCTGATCGGCTAGCCAGTGACTCATGGCGATCGCCCCTTCCACGTCCCACCCGCCATTGGCGTCAATACTCACCTTGGCGTCCTTCGGCGTATCGGCTAACACCGCCCTCAACATCGCCCGATCCGCCTCCAGTCCCTCGGGACTGCCCAACTTCACCTTCACCGCTCGAACCTCTGTGGCGCTCATCCAGTGATGCAGGCGTTGCTGGGCGGCTTCGGGCGAACTGATGCCAATCGTCACTGAGGTCGGCACAATGGTGGTGCGATCGCCCCCCCACAATTTCCAGAGGGGAATCCCCAGCTTTTTCCCTATCCAGTCATGAATCGCCAGGTCAAGCGCCGTGCGCGCTGCAGACGGAACTTTCTGTTCCGCCAGGAGTTGCTCAATCGGGTGACGGTCAAACGGACTAAGGTCAGCGAGAGATGGGGCCAGGTGTTGCAGGCTTTCTAGAAGCCTATCTGCCGTTTGAGCCCCCCCGACCGAAAATGGAGACGCTTCCCCCCATCCTTCGACCCCATCGTGGGAGAGCTGCAACCAAAGATTTGTACTCTCAGCCGTCGTACCACGACTGATGGTCAGCGCAAACCGCTTGTGAACCGTGAAGGGATGAACGCGAATGTGCATGGGCAAAGCAACGAAAATTTAAAGTTACCCAACACTATAGGGGATTCAATTCCTTCATGTATGGCTGCTTCATTTCCCCTGCCTGAAAAGCCCATGCCTAAACATTCTGTGAAATGCTGAATTTGCCTGTGAGACAGGTAGCTTGCGCAATATTTAGAAATTCACATGAAAGACTTCCCTCGCGAATTTTCCATCTCAGGGTAGAATGTAAATCCTGCATTTAAATATGCTCTTTGGAGAGGTGGCAGAGTGGTCGAATGCGCTCGACTTGAAATCGAGTGTACCGCAAGGTACCGTGGGTTCGAATCCCACCCTCTCCGTTATTCATTGCAGTGTTTTGAACCGTTTTCTGATTGGTACTGCCATCGCCTCGGCTGCTCATCTCTTCGAATGCGATTTCACTGTGACACTTTGGCATTCTGCTGTGACACCTTGGCATGCACCACCCTCGTAAGGGCGATCGCCGCATTCACAATGCGATTTCGCTGTGACACATCAGGTTGTGCAACCTTCGCAATAGCGCTTCTTCTTTTCGCAATGCATTGTGATAGTACGCGTTGACGTTGTGATATGCGGTTTTCATAAGCCGTGACTCATCATATTTCTGGCGCAGTTGTTCACCTTTCGTGACCCACGCATACAATAAATGGTTGCTACTCACCGTCTGACGTTTTCGGTGTTCGACCTTATTTCAGCATTCATTTGCGGCGTGCGGTTTTTAACTGATTCCGTGTTGTCTATCATCCAGGATTGCTAAGTATGAAATTCCCCAGCCTTGCCTTACTTGCAGCCTTGAGCTTAACTCCAGTGATGACGCCGTTAGACGCAGCGGCGTCCCTGTTTCAGCAGGCTGAGGTCAATAATGACGTGATTGCGATCGCCTCTCCCATCGGCAACACAAGTCATCAACTGCTGATTCTAGAACAGCTCGGCTCCAGTCAACAGTGCTGGGCTGAGAGCGGCGACCGGGTCACACCGCTGCTCCTGGATTTTGACTTTACGGGAATTTGCAATCGCGCCACCGACAGTAACGGATATTCGGTCAGAGTCGGGAACGAAGACCTGGGATTCGACTACAGCTTGCGGCTGGTGTCCAGGGACGGCATTCTCAGGCTGGTGGCTGTCTCCAATCGTGATTTTGGGGCTCCTCCTATCGAGGTTGGGCGTGCCCCGGCGCTGCCTGGGGAGTTCGTTTCGATTCAGCTCAATCCAGGTTGGCGAATTACGCAGCGCAGCTACAACGGTCAAACATTGGGACACTACTATTTGACCAATGACCAATCGCTCAGTGCTTTGCTGCAAAACGGTTCTCCGTCACCTGCGACGACCATTGCAGTTCAGTCGTCTCCTTCGCCATCACCCACCCAGTCTTCATCCTCATCAACCGCATCTTCAGGGGCGATCACGCTTGGAGATCAACCGACGCCGTTGTTATCTTCCGTCCCGATTCCAGTCGAGCCTGTTGAAGAACCGTTCTCGGTCTCTATGGCTATTGACCCCGCAGAACCGGACGCTGTGCCGATCGCGGTTGAACCGTTTGATGCACCCTCCATTCCCATCGCTGTAAACCCCGTGGAGCCGTCTGCGGAACCGATCGCTGTTCAACCTGCGCCAACTTCGCTGCCTTCTTCATCGACGTCATCGACGTCACCGCTGCCAGCCCCCTCATCGTCCGCCTCGCTCTACCAATCCGTCGAAATCGCCCCCCAGGATGTCATTGCCATGGCGTCGCCTGTGGGTGAGAGGGACTATCAGTTGGTGATTGTGCAGCAGCTCGATTCAACCCAAGAGTGTTGGGCTCAAGAGGGCGATCGCGTCAATCCCCTGCTGTTGGAGTTTGACTTTTTCGGTATCTGCGATCGCGCCGGAAGCAGCAGCGGGTACTCCGTTCGCTTAGCAGGAGAAGACCTGGGATTTCAATATGGGGTGCGGCTTGTGTCAGAAGGGGACACGCTGCGATTAGTGGCACGGTCTACCCGAAATCCCAGTGCCCCTGCGATTGAAATCGGGCAGGCTCCGTTACACCCCGGTGAGATTGTCGCTGTCACGCTCAACCCCGGTTGGCGTATCACCAAGCGTAGCTACAACGGAGAAGAAATCAGACATTATTACTTGACCCACGACCAGCCCCTTAGCGCGTTCCAATCGGGGAATGCGCCTGTGACCGCTCAACCTTCTCCCACGCTGATCGCAAGTCAATCTACGTCTTCTCCTTCCTTACCTTCTGTCAGTCAACCTGCACAATCTCCTTCCTTACCTCCGGTAAGTCAACCCGGTGATTCTCCTGCTCCTGCTCTCCCGGTTCAGCCTGCGCCTGCACCGACGAATGTTTCGTCCTTACCCACGGTCATCGTCCCGTTAGAGATTCCCGGCTCGACCGTCATCCCTCCCGTGATTCCCAGCGAGACGCCTGTGCCTCTGATTCAAGACGGAGCATTTATTTATCGCGTTGCTATCCCCGCATCGACGTTAGAGCTGCAGGAACAGGTTCAAGCCGTTGTTCCCAATGCGTTTCGTCGAGTAGTGGATGGTGCGGTCGTGATGCAGGTGGGGGTGTTTCGCGATCGCCAAGCCGCCGTTGATCTTCAAGAACAGCTCCAGCAAGAAGGGCTCACTGCGATGATTCAGCAGGAGGAAGCGGAGTAATTTACGTTTAGTTGACTTTTCATTGATTTGAAAGACATTGACTTGAAAGATCATGGCCTCTCCCAACCCCTCTTTTCAGAACATTTCACGTCCCACAATGATTTTTGTCGGGCTTGGTTTGGCTCTGATTGCAACGGGAGTGGCCATGGGTGGATTCGCACGAGAACGAACTCGAAATTTGCCTTCTGTACCGGGAACGGTCGTCAACTTGATGACCTTCAGCTCTGGGAGGGGAACCTGTCAAGCTCCCGTCGTCGCCTATGCGGTAGATGGAGACTCCTATCAAGTCACGCCCCAGAGCGCCCATTCCTGTCATTTCTTACCTCCATCCGTTGGAGATGCGATTGACGTATTTTATCTAGAGGCAAATCCTGCTGATGCGCGTCTGCACCACGTTAGCGTGCGCTGGGTGGTGCCGGGTATTTTTGTGGTCACAGGCTTGTTTCTTGGAGGCATCGGCGGGGCGGTTTCCCTCATGGTCGATCGCACAGTGGGGCGATCGCCACGCCTCTCCCCACGCTCTACCCATCGCCCGTTGAAAACCTCTGACGACGCCTACACACTGGAAGACATCGAAGCATTGGCGGTATCAGGACGGAAAATTGAAGCGATCAAAGCGTACCGAGAACTGTATAGTGTTTCCCTCAAAGCAGCGAAGATAGCCGTTGAGAAGATGCAGTAGAAGTAGCGATCGCCCTTTCTTATCTATTGCAAACTCTCCAATACCTCAGGTGTAAAGGGATTCTCACCTGCCTCAAGGGCATCAATCCATTCCTGGCGTTGCGATCGCGCTTCCTCATCAGTTGTCCATTCAATGAAGTACTGGAAATCGGCGATCGCACCTTCTATATTTCCTGCCAGTGCTCTAGCTAGTCCCCGACTATCAATAAAACTCTCATCTTTAGGGGATAACGACACTGCTTTTTCACATGCATCCAGAACCTGTTGCGCACCGCCTCTTAAGCTACTTTCCCTACAAAGAAAGTCCCAGTCAAAGGCTTTGACTTCAAAACTTGGATTGAGAGCTTGAGCATCTTTATAGGTTTGAATTGCTTGCTGGATTTGTCCAGCTATAACCTGCCTCCGACCCTCTATGATTTTTCCTGGAGCGGAGAGTTGCTGGGCAATAGCTCTCGTATCTTGCTCAATGGTTTTAGTGTCTGGGTTGAGGTCAATGGCTGAGTCGAGATCTATTGCCTTTTCAAACTCCTGTATTGCTTCATCAATTTTCAATTCTTCAGCCAGTTCTTGCCCAATGCGACGATGATAAAGAGCTGTAAATTTGAGTGCTGTTTGAGCCGCATTTTGCTCTGTTTCAGGCGTATCAGGCGCTAAATCGATTTTAGGGTTCCAGGAAAGAGCTATGGCAAGCTGCTGTTCTGCTTGTTGCGTATCTCCCTGACTCGCAGACTGAGTAGCTTGACGAACAAAATTTGGAGCAGCAGCTTGCAAACGTTCAGG
>JAYKJC010000687.1:0-12572 GCA_035285885.1 Leptolyngbyaceae cyanobacterium
CTGTTGCCGAAATTCTGTCTGCTGAGTAGGATGATTACCCATCTCTGTGACTATGAGTTCTCCGACCACCTCCCCTCCCCCTCATTCCTCTGAGTCTATCTCTCGTCGATGGACTCGACGCAGTCAAACGTTAATGGGGCCGCTTGTCTTGCTTGCTCCAGCGGGAGTATGGCTGGTGTTGCTGATGATTATCCCGACACTCCTGATTCTCAACATCAGCCTGATTCCGGGACTGCGACCTGATGATCCCACGGGGGCTTATGGGTTGGGGAACTATCTCCGCATTCTACAGCCTGTGTATCTGGGGGTGATTGGGCGATCGCTCTACTTTGGAGCCGTCTCAACGGTGGCGTGTCTCCTGTTGGGATTTCCTGTCGCCTACTGGATTGCTGTGATGGTGCCTAAGCGTTGGCAGACCCTACTGCTCGTTGGATTTGTGTTGCCGCTGTGGACCTCATCCTTGCTTCGAGCTTATGCCTGGCGTTCTATTCTGCGACCCGAGAGCGGCATCCTCAATACGCTACTCACATGGCTGCATCTCCCCACCCAAAACTGGCTCAACACCCACGCTGCCGTCTTTATTGGCCTGACGTATAACTTTCTCCCATACATGGTGCTTGTTCTCTATGCCGCATTAGAGAAGCTGGATCGGCGGTTGCTAGAAGCCGCCGCAGATTTAGGCGCAACCCCTCGACAAACCTTCTGGCGCATTACCATCCCGCAGACTCTTCCAGGAATTGTGGCCGGATGTTTGCTGGTGTTTATTACCAGCATGGGAGACTTCATTGTGCCGGAGCTGTTGGGAGGAACGTCAAGCATGACCATTCCCCGCCTGATCTATAACCAGTTTTTGGGCGTTGGGCGAAATTGGGGATTTGGTTCAGCCCTGAGTATGGTGCTGATTTTAGCTGTGAGTGTGGCGATCGCCCTTTTACTGAAATATGGCGATCGCCATGCCCGACGTTCCCTATAGAAAGGCCATAGCATAAAAAAGCTGTGGCGGCACATCGCACCCCCACAGCCCCACGTAATCAATCGCGTAATCACATTTATCGTGCCGTAGGCGTTAACCCTGATCAGGTGATGAAGATGTCGTTCGATACAGTCTCTGCCAATACATCATGCAAGATGATGAAGTTTCGGAAGTTTCTATCCGGCTGTCCTCCATTTAAATCGATCTGAACAACCGAAGAAGTATCTCTAAACCCACGTACCCGAACAATATCAAGCGGATTGGTTCCACTAAAGCGTGGAGAATCGAAGATCGCTGACAAATCGATGCGATCGCTCGTTACGTCGAAGTCTCGAATGGAGTCCACAAACCTGGAAGCCTGACTGGTGTTAGCAGCAACATTTTGATAAACAAAAATATCAGCACCTCCGCCACCTGCTAAATCATCGTTGCCCAGACCACCAACAATGATATCGGCATCTGCTCCTCCCCGAATAATATCGTTCCCTCGATCACCCCGTAAGAAATCTTGGCCAGCCCCACCGCGAACAATGTCATCTCCTAAGCCACCGTTGACGGAATCATCCCCACGGTTACCATTGATGCGGTCATTCCCCTGATTCCCTTGAACCGTATCGTTGCCACCACCACCGCGCACTTTGTCATTACCGAAGCCGCCCGATACGATGTCGGAGCCACCATTGCCACCCACGATGTCGTCACCTTCTTCACCCCAAATCAGGTCGTTGTCACTGCCTCCAAATCCAGAATCGTTCCCCCGACCCATAATCATGACATCGTCGCCATTGTTGCCTCTTACGATGTCGTTTCCGACACCCCCCCGAGCAAAATCATTACCGGGGCCTGCAATGACTTTGTCATCGTTTTCACTCCCATTTAAGACATCGTCACCCCGAGAACCTCTCACTTCATCGTCTCCAAGGCCACCGATCGCAATGTCATTGCCAAAACCAGCATTGATCGTATCGTCGCCCCGACGTCCAAAGACCTGATCATCCCCGCTATTGCCGAAGACTTCGTCATCTCCAAGTCCTGCAATGATTAAATCGTTACCTGCACCACCTGCTGCAACATCATTGCCAGGACCAGCTTGAACGAAGTCAGCACCCCCGCCCCCACGAGTTACATCATCGCCTAATCCCCCAAACACTCGATCGCGGCCACTGTTCCCTTGAACAATATCGTTGCCATCATCTCCTCTGATGCGGTCATCACCCTGGTTGCCATTAATCACATCATCACCGAGGCGACCCCGAACTCGATCATCTTGGCTTCCTGCTTTAACAAAATCGGCTCCTAGCCCGCCGTTGATTTGGTCAGGCCCCTTTCCGCCTCTAATATCATCATTGCCTTGGTTGCCCCTAAGGAGATCTCGCGCTTCATTGCCAAATAGGGCATCTGCACCTCGACCGCCGAAAATAGTGTCAGGACAGCCAAGCCCTCGGAGAACATCATCTCCATCAAATCCCGTGATTTCGTCTATCCCACCTGTTCCTCTAAGAAGATCTTTACCGTCACTACCGTCTAGCTTTTCACCGTCAGCACAGGTGTGACCACCCCCCCCATCATCACCCTCAACAATTCGTGTGCGGTCAGTACGCTCGTTATTACTCAGGTCTACGTCGGTTACTCCATTAGGGACAGTCGCTGTCGCCGTATTGAGAATAATGTCACCAATGCTGGCACCATTCGCCACTCGCCCCCGAATCGTAATCGTTGCTGTTGCACCTGCATCGAGATTCGCGACGATGTCGATGTCGCCGCTTCCAGTGGCATCACTGGGATTTTCCAGTGAACCCGTCCCTGCCGGGATGCTGACCTCGTAAGTCGCTTGGCGAATTTGACGAGGTATTGGGTTCTCAATATGAATCCCTTGAACAGGGATGTTGGAATTATTCGTGATGCGAACCGTGTAGGTGACGTCATCCCCTGGATTAACGGTTGCTAACTGATCAGTATTGGTGACCACAGCAACGTCAACACGGTCGACACCACCACCACCACCTCCACGATCGACAACTGTGTCGTTGTCTATATCCGTATCCGTCACTAATGGAGTTCTTGGAACAATATTATTTAGATCCACGAAGTCTTCGACAATCGTGGCTGTCGCTGAAGTTTCTATAGAAGTGTTATTCAGAGCATTTGGATCAACTGTTCCAGTAAGTGAGATTGTGAAGGACTGACCGCTAACCACTAATGCTTCAATAGTCGTATCCGCAGTGACAGGTATATTAGATCCCACATCAGCGGGATCTATCAAAGAACCTGATGTCACAGGAATATTAACTGTGAACGTCGGGTTCTGAAGGATTGAAGGGGGTAGAAAATCTTGAATCTGAACCGGGACTGCGACACTGTTGGGGTTTGAAACCGTAATTGTGTAAGTGATGGATTGATTGGGATCAACGTTGGTCAATCCATCATCAATCGAGATGTCAACCGCCAGGGAACCGGGTGGAACTGTTGGAGTGGGTAGAGTCGCAAAATCTGTTACAGTAATGGCCTGCCCGTTGCCATCTTGGAGCGCAGCGACAAAATTAGCCGTAATTGTTCCGGTTGGAATAGCACCGTTAGTGACCGGAATCTGGAATAGAGCATCATTGGTAGCGGCTGTCGTGCCATTGTCTCGTGAGGTCACGTAGAGATTGCCATCTGGCCCAAATGCCAGCGTTCCAGAGCCAGCTCCAGGCGTTAGAGCATTGCCTGCTTGGTTAACAATATTGCCCAGCAGAGTTGCATTTAAGTTGCTTAAGTCGCTGATGTCAACTGAATACAGAGCATAGATATCTGATGGATTCGACTGAGTAACAAGGATAATCAACTGATTCGGGTTGAGCGGGTTAAAGGCCATATCGCCGCTACCCACAGGAAGATTGGCAATTGTTCCTAAATCATTGCCCTCCCCGGTTACTCGATTAAAAACAGACAGAACAGCGTTGTTTCCTCGGATTCCAAATAATCTTCCATCATCGGCCTGGGCAAGCTTAAAGAAGGTGCCGCCGAGTCCTGTTGGCCCAACTACGGCACTCGTTTGTGTTACTGGATTAAAGGTACTAACGAGCCCACTGCTCGTACCATTGCCGATCGTGAAGAGCAGACCTGTTTCTGCGTCTCGTGCTAGAGCAAACGTACTTGGAACAGAGTTCGGAGGGCCAAAAAGCTGCGACACTCCATTTGCAGTGTTTACGGTATAGAGATTGCCAGCACCATCGGAGGCGTATAACAGGTTGTCTGGAAATGCACCTTGGTAGACTTGACGGGTTTCTGGTTGAATCGCATTTTCAGTGAAAATAGGACCCGTCAGATAGTTGAAGTTCCAGCTTCCACCACACTGAGCTGCTCCGACACGCTGAGTTGAGGCTGCAACGTGAATGCCAAGCCACGATGAGAGAGTATTGACAAAGGATGCTCCACGCTGCCCTGCTCCAACACTACAGCCGTACAGGAGTAGCTCGGAACCTTTTACCAATGCGTTCGTCCAAGCCTGTATAGAAGCAAAGCTAGCTTCGAGAGTATCCAAGCTGAGGTGACTGGAACCCAGACGTAAAGAACCGGGTTTTCCGTGGGAAATAATGTGAACGGCCTTGAGGTTTGATTCAGTGGCTAACGATTGAGTGATGCGCTCAATACCGTTTTCGTTAGCGTGAATCGTTACTGCTTTTACTCCTTGTCGCAACCCGCCTCTAATCAACTCATGCTCATGAATCGACGCATCAATGAACACTAGTTCGCGGGCACCCTTCGTTATTTCCATAACAAAAAACCTATTTATTTACGTGTGATTGTTGACCAGAATTTCAGCGAAATTTCAGCACCCTAGATAAATCATTTCTTTACTACAGACTCAGCCGTTAATTTATAGCCCAGTTTTGAGCTTTTTTGTAATTTGCGTAGAATTACCGTTACTTTATTCGCAATCGTAAGGGTTCTCTGTCCATGAAAACCCTCATTTTGTTTTTAGACAATACACAGGGAGAGACACACGATTATTTGCTTACGACTCATAATTGTCAATGATTTCAGTAACATAAAAAGCGGCATTCGCTCAAAATCTCTGAAGACGACGGCCGATCGATTCACATTGCCTCAATCCTGACATCTAAGTATGTTCACCTAGGAGAATGTTCGGAGATTTGCATGAAAATACGCAATTCCTGAGAACTAGTATGTAATACTAGCACCCTTGTGCCAAGTATCCATCCGTGATTTGTTGTGCCCTTTAAGTTGTTACATTGGCTACAAGGCTGAAACTCCAAGGACTCAAGGCATTTCCCGTGTTTTTCTTCTGTAAAGTTTTTGTAAAACTGGTTGTGATTAAAGCGCGCTTTCCATTGGCTGTTCCAGATACCCCTGCATTTGGAACCTCTAATCAACGGGCAATCTTCTCCAAATGCCCTGAGCCCAGAGCGATCGCCCTCAAGAAAAACACATGAACGTGATAGAACATCTCTGTAGAGCACTCTTATCGCAAGGGGCGATCGCCCCATACCCTCCTGAAGGTAGTTTTAAGGTATCGCTTTGGTCATAGACCTCATAAAAAAAGACATCTGGGGGGTGTTTGAATGACCCACAAGATGTCCTTCGTTTGTAAACGTATCTTTAATCTTTCTGAACTGCGTTAAGCACAAGAAACAGTTGTGTGTAGCGCAGCGTGCCTTACGCAACCCTTCTTGTCACCGCACATGGCACTTTAGAATGTTGCTGAAGCTTATTACTCGAACTTATTACTCGCACCGAACTTGAGCAGTCGCGTTAACTGGCTTGTTTCGACTTCCGGAGAGCAAGACTCAATCTTGTAAACTCAAGCCATAGAGTTTTAGTTTCGGGCGAACAGCCTTCAAAGTATAGGTCTTGAAACCAGTGATGTAAGTCTTGATCGGTCGTTTCTAGGGTTTGGATAATTTGAGCGAGGAGATCAAGCGCGAGGGCTGCATTTTTCTGACGCTCTAGAATGTCAACGACGTATCGCACTTTGGCCGCATCGCGAGTCTTGATAACCTTCACTAACTTCGTGCTGATTTCGGCAATATTCTGGCTCATGGACTACCCCTTGTTCTCTCAAATTCAGTGATTCTTGTGTGACTAATTACCTTTTCAGTCGTCGGGATAAAAAGTCAGGACAACAAACATCAAGCCTTCACCCAGCAATTGATAAGGCTTGATAAATTATTCTTTTCCACCAGTCCGTGATTCCACGAGTTCGAGGGGTATCTCCGTGTTTTATCTCATTCATTCGACTGGGCGACGTTTACGAAGCAAAGAGGAATCTGCGTAAAGTGGTTTACAGCCCAAGGGTATGGTTAAAGCTAAAGCAAGGCGGTGACGCACCCTTGTAGCCATGTCACGCCAGTCGCAGCACGTGCAGAGACAAGCTTCCTGGAATGCTTCTTGTCAGAAGACTGGCGTTATTGGAGAGGTAATTTTATACCGGGGTGCAAGTTGGTTAAGCACATGTGCTGTACTTAATGCGCCTGCAAAGCGCTGTAATGTAGGAGAGAGATGTAACTTTTTGTGACTCATTATGCCAGAAGGGCCGGAAATTAAGCGTTCAGCCGATGCGATCGCCCAGGCGATCGCCCACCAACCCATCACCGAGCTCTTCTTTGCGTTCGACCATCTCAAGTCTTTTGAGGAGACCTTGGCTGCATCAAAGGTCATGGCCGTGGAACCTCGGGGAAAGGCTCTACTCACCCGGTTTGAGAATCAGCTCAACATCTACAGCCATAATCAGCTCTATGGGGTGTGGATGGTGCGCAAGGCGCATTCGTATCCCAGCACCAATCGTCAGCTCCGTCTCGCGATTCATACGCAGAAGAAATCTGCCCTCCTCTACAGCGCGTCTGACATTGAGGTGTTGCATGATGATGAGTTGGCGGCTCATCCGTTTCTCAGTCGCATTGGCCCCGATGTGTTGGCTCCAGACACATCGGTCGAACAGGTTGCCCAGCGCTTGATGGACAAAGAGTTCTATCGGCGGCGACTCACGACGCTGCTGCTGGATCAGCATTTTTTATCAGGACTGGGAAATTACCTACGGAGTGAAATTCTGTTTGCTGCTGGAGTTCATCCCTCTATGCGTCCGGTGGATTGTACGGAGGAGCAGATCAAACGGCTGGCCGAATGGGCGATCGCCCTTCCCCGTCAATCCTACGAAACTGGAGGCATCACCAACGATCTTGAGCGGGTGGCTCAGCTCAAAGAACAGGGCGTTAAACGATCTCAGTATCGGTTCTACGTGTTTAATCGTGAATCCAGACCGTGCTATCAGTGCGACACCCCGATCATTAAGGAGGTGACGGGAGGGCGACGGTACTACTTTTGTCCGGTGTGTCAGCCGGGCTGAGTTTTAGGATTTGAATTTTAGGGATTTTAGGGAAGGAGGCCACGAATGTATTCTCGCCGCATCTGGGCGATCGCCCCAATGGAGATGCCTTTCGGGCACACCGCCTCACATTCACCGTGGTTAGAACAGTCTCCAAAGCCTTCAGCAGCCATCTGTTCGGTCATGGCCATCACCCGTTGCTTGCGTTCGGGATGTCCCTGGGGAAGCAACGCCAAGTGAGCAATCTTAGCGGCTGTAAACAGTGATGCAGACGCATTTGGACAAGCTGCAATGCAAGCTCCACAAGCGATACAGGTTGCATAGTCAAACGCCTGATCGGCAGCGTCTTTGGGAATCGGAATCGTGTTTGCATCAGGAGCCGCACCCGTGTTGACGGACACATAGCCTCCAGCTTCAATAATGCGATCGAGGGCTGAGCGATCCACCACCAGGTCTTTGATGATGGGAAATGCCTTCGCCCGCCAGGGCTCCACCGTGATGGTGTCTCCTGGTTTGAAATGCCGGAGATAGAGCTGACAGGTTGCGGTTTTCTGTTGAGGCCCGTGGGCTTGACCGTTAATCATCAGGCTACACGAGCCACAAATTCCTTCTCGACAATCGTGGTCAAACTCAACTGGGTCGTCTCCCTGATGAATCAATTGCTCATTGAGCACATCCAACAGTTCCAGAAACGACATGTCGGGTTCTGCATTAGGAACGGTGTAGGTCTGAAATTGTCCAGGTTTTTCGGGATGAGGCTGACGCCAAATTTTGAGATGAAGCTCCATCATGATGGTTTGAATCGGGTGGTGTAAATCAGCAGGTTACTTGTAACTCCTTTGAGTCAACTGAACGGACTCAAAGGTGAGGGTTTCTTTATGAAGCACGGGGGCTTTACCCGCTCCTGTGTATTCCCAGGCGGCTGCATGGCTAAAGTCATCGTCGTTCCGTCTCGCCTCGCCATCGGGCGTCTGGTATTCTTCTCGAAAATGACAGCCACAGGATTCTTCTCGATGGAGGGCATCCCGCGCCATGAGTTCTCCCAGTTCTAGAAAATCTGCAACTCGTCCCGCCATCTCCAGATTTTTGTTCAGCGTGGTGGGTTCACCTGGAATCTTTACGTCTGCCCAGAACTCTTCGCGCAAATTCTCAACCGCCGTGACCGTTTGCTCCAGAGTGGTGCGTTTGCGGCTGATGCCGACAAAATCCCACAGCAGCTTACCAAGCTGTCGATGAAAGGAGAGCACCGTGCGCGAACCGTTGACGCTTAAAAGGGTGTGAATGGATTGACGAACGGACTCCTCTACGGCCTTAAACTCAGCCTGATGCGGGTCTACTTTCTCCAGGGGCGTCGTTGCCAGATAATTGCCCAGGGTGGCTGAAATGATGAAATATCCATCTGCCAGTCCTTGCATCAGGGCACTGGCCCCAAGGCGGTTGGCTCCGTGATCGGAGAAATTGGCTTCACCCAACACAAACAGACCGGGAATCGTGCTCATCAGGTGGTAGTCCACCCACAGACCGCCCATGGTGTAGTGAACCGCCGGGTAAATGCGCATGGGCGTCTCGTAAGGATTATCGTTGGTGATGCGCTGATACATCTGAAATAGGTTGCCGTAGCGTTGGGCGATCGCCTCTTTGCCGAGTTCGGCGATCGCATCCCGAAAGTCGAGATACACCGCCAGTCCGCCCGCACCCCGTCCTTCATCGGTGACGCTTTTGGCGTTGCGAGAAGCCACATCTCGGGGCACCAGATTACCGAAAGCGGGGTACCGAGTTTCGAGGTAATAATCCCGATCTGCTTCAGGAATGTCGTTGGGCGATCGCTCATCACCGGGGTGTTTGGGAACCCAGACGCGACCATCATTCCGAAGGCTCTCGCTCATCAGCGTCAGCTTCGATTGATAATCTCCCGACACAGGAATGCAGGTCGGATGAATCTGCGTGTAACAGGGATTGGCAAAATAGGCTCCCCGTTTATGGCAACGCCATGCCGCTGTTACGTTGGAGTTGCGGCCATTGGTCGAAAGGTCGTACACATTGCCGTATCCTCCCGTCGCCAGAAGAACAGCATCTCCGGCATAGCGTTCGATTTCTCCGGTCAGCAAGTTGCGCACAACAATGCCCCGTGCGTGACCGTCAATCATGACCAAATCCAGCATTTCTCGGCGCGCAAAGATTTCGATGCGCCCAGCATCCACCATCCGCATCATGGCTCCATAGGCTCCCAGCAAAAGCTGCTGCCCTGTTTGCCCTTTAGCGTAGAAGGTGCGAGACACCTGAGCCCCCCCAAAAGATCGGTTGGCGAGTCCGCCCCCGTACTCCCGCGCAAACGGAACGCCTTGAGCCACGCAGTGGTCAATAATGCGATGACTCACCTGAGCAAGACGATAGACATTTGCCTCGCGAGACCGATAGTCTCCGCCCTTAATCGTGTCGTAAAACAACCGCCAGACGCTATCCCCATCGTTGGGATAGTTCTTCGTCGCGTTAATTCCCCCCTGGGCGGCAATGCTGTGGGCACGTCGGGGAGAATCTTGGATGCAAAAACTTTTGACGGCATATCCAAGTTCGGCAAGCGTGGCTGCCGCTGATGCCCCAGCCAGCCCAGTACCGACGATCAGAATGGAATGTTTGCGCTTGTTATTGGGGTTCACTAACTTGCAGTGTTCGGTGAACGAATTCCATTTATCAGCAAGGGAACCAGAAGGAATGCGGGCGTCCAATGTCATGGGTGTCTGGCATGAAAGAAAATAATATCAGCCGAGGGGTCTGCGCTGAACGGTATGGCTAAACGCAGATGCAACGACTCAGTCTTTACTTTAACGAAATTAATAGCTGAGACGGTAGGGGTCACCCAGTCAGAATGATTGGGGATACAGCCTGTACGCCTGATATCCCGACAGCTTAAGAACTCCCAATTAGGAGATGAATCCAAAGAAAATGGCTAAGGGGAGAATAATGAAGCCAGCGGCGATCGCCACCGACATTACAACTCCAACACTGTAAGCCCCCACCTGCATGCCTTTGGTCAACGCTCCTAAAGACTGAAGCGCACTCCAAATGCCGTGGCGGAGATGAAACCCTAAGAAAATCATCACAGCAATATAAAGGGTCGTGTCGAGGGGCCTTTGAAACGTTTCAATGACAAGCCTCGCCAAATCTCGAATCGGCTCGCCTCCCTGTTCGGTGATATACCAAGGCCCAAACTTCAGGTTCGTCAAATGCCAAACCAGAAAGCCTCCCAGCGTCAGCCCTGTCATGATCATGCTTCTAGAGCTAAGGGTTTGGCGACTGGGTTGCCCCGCTGACTGGTAGGTTTCATATCCCACAGGGCGTGCATTGCGGCGGCTGAGATAGAGCCAGATCCCTAACCCAGCGTGGAGAAGAAGGGTGACCGTCAACGCAATTTCAAAGGCAATCATCAGTGGCTTCAACTGCTCCAGCAGATGAGCATAGGCATTAAACGCCTCTAAACTGACAAACATAAGGAGATTGCCAAGCACATGGGCAATCACAAACAAAACCAGCCCGAGTCCGGTAATGCCCGTTAACAGCTTCTTCCCAATCGGAGACTGAAAAAGGGATAAACGCCGACTCTCAGGCTGTCCTGATGCTGATTTACGGATAGAGGTTAGATGGGTCATCAGTCCCTACGAGTGATAGTTACGGTCAATCATTATCGACATAACATCGCCGCCCTCTACTCTTCAGAGTTCCCCTGAAGCGGAGCCGGATTGGAAGAAGGCTCGACAGGCTGCACGGAGGGCACCGGAGGAGGGGCAGGAGCAGGTTCTGGATTCGTCACAGGTTGTGGCGGTGGCGGTGCCGGGGGTGCAGTGTCAATCACAGGAGTAGGTTCTGGTTCTCCACCCGAATCGGTTGAACCTGGAGAATTCGCCGGAGCATCAGAATCATTATTCTCTGCATCATTCCTGCCACTCCCGGAGTCTGATCGATTAGATGAATTTCGGGAGGACGAGGGCCGTGAGTTCGACGGTTCGTCAGTGGAGCTTTCTTCTTGTTGGCTCACCTGCTCTTCTTGAGAAGGCGCTTGCCTGACGCTGTCAGCTGCAACCACTTCAGCGGGATCGACGGGTTGCGCCTCGATACTCTTCTCACGATTATTGAGGTCTGGCAGCGAAGGAAATTCTTCAACAGGCATTCCTTCGACGACCTGGGACATAAAGTAGTTCCAGGCTTGAGCTGCTGTTGTGCTAAAGCCATTCGTCGGCTTACTTTCGGTATCATTACCCAGCCAAACACCCGTGACAAGCTGAGGAATGTAGCCGATGAACCATAAATCTCGGCTTTCTTCAGAGGTGCCTGTTTTTCCTGCAACAGGTCGGCCTAACTGCGCCCGACGCCCGGTTCCATTGGTGACGACTCGTTGCAGCAGGTTGGTCATAATGGCTGATGTATCGGCATCCAGCGCACGCTGCTGCTCAAATTCAGCTTCGTAAATGACCTCATTGGTGCGTTCATCGAGGATACGAACGATCCCGTGAGGCTCAATGTAGTTTCCTTGAGTGGCCAGCGTTCCATAGGCACTGGTGAGTTCTAACAAATTCACCTCATTAGACCCCAAGGCAAGGGAGTAGTAGGGGTAGAGGTCGGACTTAATTCCCATTGCATGGGCCAAGTCAATGACGGGCTGGAAACCAACATCAATTAAGGTTTTCACAGCCACGACGTTGATCGACGAGGTGAGTGCATCCTGAATGGAGACGGTGCCGCGAAAGCTTCGACCATAGTTTTGCGGCTCATACCCGTCAACAATAAATTGGGCATCTACATAGGTTTTGTAGGGTGAGAAGCCAGCGGCGATCGCCGCTGAATACACAAAAGTCTTAAACGTTGACCCTGGTTGTCGTTGAGCTTGGGTAACGAGATTGAATTGGCTTTCTCTAAAATCAGTTCCGGCCACCATGGTGAGAATCTGCCCGGTTCGAGGGTCGATGGACACCATCGCTCCATCAGAAAAGCGCTGCCATCCTCCGAATTCTTCCAGGGTTCGCTGAACAGCTGCCTCTGCTTTAGCTTGCCAGTCTCGATTGAGCGTCGTCTCAACAATGAGTCCCCCTCGCTCGATCTGCTCTGAGGACAAATAGTTGGGTAGCTGCTCCTCAATGTAGGACGTGAAATAGGGATGAGTGCTGTAGAAGTTTCGGGGCAAGCTCGGATTAACTTCCAGAGGTTCTGCAATGACGCGATTGGCCTCCGCTTCAGAAATAAATTCGGCTTCGACCATGCGACGAAGTGTTAGATTGCGAC
>JAYKJC010000688.1:0-2600 GCA_035285885.1 Leptolyngbyaceae cyanobacterium
AAGCATTGTTCATAACGTTACTTAGGTATGGCAAGTAATTTTACGGATTAAAATAAATATAATGAAAGAATTTGAAGAAATATTAAGTTATCACACAGGTTATTCTGTGGAAGAATTAAAAGAAAGGCAATCAGAGCCACTATTACAACCATATGATGTGTTGTTGGCTAAAAAAGAATGGGAACAGCAAGTAAAATTATTTGCTATACCTGATGTTGTATTTAGCGAAGCGGAGGTTTGTAAATGTGGTTCTAAAAATATGTTTGTTGATGAAGGTAAATTATATTGCTCGGATTGCAGAAAATTAGCAGATGTTCATTTACAAACTTAAATACAACGGTTTGCAGCTATGCCCAGTTGGGCAATTAATAGCAAGAATTTTCAATAACAAATAAAACTTAATAAAATGGAAGAACTTAAAATTAATAATGAAACTGCCCAATTGGGTATAGGTGCTGTTATAAGCCGTTTTTGTTACAAGATGGCGCAGAAACATAATATAGCAGCAGAAGATATTTTAATTGGGATAGAAGAAATACACCCAAGACGTAACGATGGCAAAGTCAAATTTCAGGTTATGAATTTAGAACTTCAAACACTTGACGAATGGATTGTTGAAAATGGCTTATAACGGATGCGTGTATATTTCAGGTTTGCTACTACGAACTTTGAATTATGCACAAATGCTGATGCAAACTTGAATATACACGTTGTTATGCTCTCGTTGTGGTTAATTAAGCACAAATTTTGATACGAAGAAATGAACAAAAATTAAAATAAAAAAGGGTGGGCTTAGAAATTAATAAAATACATTGTGGAGATTGTTTAGAACTGATGCCACAAATTGAGGATAAAAGTATTGATATGATACTTTGTGATTTGCCTTATGGAACAACTATGAATGGGTGGGATAGTATAATTCCATTTGATAAACTATGGAAAGAATACAAGAGGATTATTAAACATAAGGGAGCAATTATTTTGACTGCTTCGCAACCATTTACGAGTGCATTAATAATGAGTAATCTCAATTCATATCGTCATATATGGCATTGGAAAAAAAGCAGACCAACAGGATTTCAAAGGGTTTCACACGAACCATTGAGGGCAACCGAAGATATATTGGTTTTTTATGAGCCAATAATTACTCCACAGGATTACGAAAAGGTTATGACTACCGAAGAAATGATTTTTTTTAAAGATAAATTACGAGAGATAGTAAAAAACACTGGAATAACACTAAAAGAACTAAATGTTATTTGTGGTTTTGAAGCATCGGGATATTTGCGAAAATCATCAAGTTGGAAAAATATTGTTCCTGACGAAAACAAATTGAAAATATTATGTGATAATCTAAAATATCCATATAATGATTTGTTGTTTTATTTGCATAACGCAATTGCATCATTAAAAACATTAAGCAAAACTAATACATACAACCCAAGAAGAGTTTTTAACCCACAAGGAATAGTGCCTTGTGTAAAAACCAACAAACGAGGTTCTTCTGGAAAGAATTGGACTGATTTAGAAAGCAATTCGTATGATGTTGAATACGAAAATTACCCAATAAATATTTTAGAAATAGCAAGTGAAGGGAAACCATTACACCCAACACAAAAACCTGTTGAACTTTTTGAATATTTAATAAAGACATACACCAATGAACAAATGGTTGTTTTAGATAATTGTATTGGTGTAGGAACAACGGCAATAGCTTGTAGAAACACTAATAGAAACTTTATAGGGATTGAACAAGAACAGAAGTATGTTGATATTGCAAACGAAAGATTAAATGGAACGGAATTTAAACCTAACAGTTTTGAAAAAAACTGAGGAGCGTTGGCTTTTTATTTTAATTTTTGAACCGAAATGTTAATACGAAGAACTAATGTAGCAATGGAGCATAACGGTTGCGGGTTTATACAGTTGCGTAAATAACAGATAAACTTAATTAAAAGAATAAAAATATGAAAACAGAAGAAGCTAAATTAGAAGCACAACAGGAGCAATTGGATATACCTGTTGTTATAAGCCGTTTTTCTTTGGATGAACGAGTTTATAGTTTGAGACATAAAAAATACGGGACTATTAAATCGGTAGATGGTGATAAGGGATATGTTATAGCTTTTAGTAAGGATAAATATGATTACGAATACCATTACCCCAACGAGGTTTCTCAAAATGGCTTATAACTTACTTGTATATAATTAGTGCGATTAATAATGATAAAACTTAAAATTATGAAAGAAAATAAAATAATAGCGTTTATAGGTCTTTACGGAAGTATGATTTTATCCACAACCTTTCAAAACAAAATGTTAGTTGGAATAATGATTTTTCAAGCTATTATTTGGTTATGCAGGTACTTATACTTAGATTTTAAACAATGCAAGCATTAATTATATACGGTGTTGTATAAAGTGCAGCAACGCAACGATAAACGCAACGCAAGTGAGTCCGCTGCATTTTTTACAACTAATATGGTTATAAATACCAGCGTGCAAGTATGCGAGGTTTTTCCGATATGAAAAATAAGATAACAAACACTCAACAGCTTTTAAATCATGCCACAAAGAAGCTGTTGTTTATAACCGATGTTG
>JAYKJC010000689.1:0-4415 GCA_035285885.1 Leptolyngbyaceae cyanobacterium
GTGGATTGCTTAGTGGATTGCTTAACTGGAGCCATGAAATTTCACCTCAAATCGGTGTAACGACACATCGGTGTAACGACACAGGATATGCAGCCTATCAATGATTTAAACTTATCCCTCTCATTCCATCCCCTTTTTTCGGATTCCCTTCAGAATGGAGAGACATTTGTTAACCTGCGACCAATTCTGCCATCAGGTCTGCGACGGGTCGGATGGTGGTTGCTCGACCTGCATTGTCGCCTGCAAACACGAGCCCTGTTTCAACGTCGCCCTTGGCGGCCCGATCGAGAGCACGCAGAATGCAGTAAGTTTCGTGGCGATCGCGAAATTTACACTCCTTCAAGCAATTCACAAAACACTGGCCTTTGGGGTTGGGGGTTCCCACGGCAAGAAGCGTGTTGACAAAGGGATTGAGCAATGCGCGGCCCGGTAAGCCGACGGGACTGGGAACAATCACCACATCCTCCGGGGTGGCCTGACGGTGAAACTCCTTATAGCGACGATCGGCGTCACACTCCTCTGTGGTGACAAACCGACTTCCCATCTGAACGCCACTGGCTCCCCAGGCCAACGCCCGATCGATGTCGGCCCGATCCCAGATGCCCCCCGCCGCGATAACGGGAATGGGGTGCTTCAGCACATCTCTCAGGTAAGCAACCAATTCAGGGACGGTGACAGCCGTATCAACTTCGGGATGGTCGAGTTCCTCAGTTTTGGCTCCCAGGTGGCCTCCCGCCGAACGGGGATTCTCAATGATGAAGGCATCGGGCGATCGCCCATACTGTCGCTGCCACTTTTGGCAGATAATCTTCGCGGCGCGAGTGCCGGATACGATGGGAACGAGAGCCACATCGGGGGTGTGCTGGGTATAGGCAGGAAGCTGGAGTGGTAGTCCGGCTCCTGAAATAATCAGGTTTGCTCCGTGATCCACGGCGGTTTTCACCATCGTTTCATAGTCACGAATCGCGACCATGACGTTCACGCCAATGATCCCGTCAGGACTGAGAGAACGGGCTTTCGTCAATTCGTCAATTAGAGCCAGTCGATTGGCTTCAAAGAACTGTTCTCGACGCTGTTTGGGATTTTTCTCTTCAGGGTCGAAGTAAGGAGAATTGAGTCCCAGACCCACGGCAGAAATGATGCCGATACCTCCGGCATTGGCAACCGCAGCAGCTAAATTCGCTGCTGAAATACGAATGCCCATGCCACCTTGAATGATCGGGTAACGGGCACAATGAGTCCCGATGGATAACGATGGAAGAGTTGTCATCAGTTAATTAACGTTAATTTATTTTGTAAGCGAGAGTGACTTTAGGTGAGGGAAGTTTAAGTGAGGGAAGTTTAAGTGAGGGCGATCGCCATTTTGATGGGTTTCCCAGCCTGAAGATTTGGGATGGCGGGGTGATGGAATGGTGGGGGGATGGGATGGTGGACGGTAGGGGCGAAGCATTGGGCCGGGAAGTATCGGATTTACCGAAAGATTTTGGCCCAATGCTTCGCCCGTACATAGAAATGAAGAAGAATAATTAGACGGATTGGGAGAATTGGGGGATAGTGCGATCGCGCAAGTACGTATCAAACACCGCCGCTACGTTGCGAATCAGCAATCGTCCTGCGGGGAGAACCTCAATGTGATTGGGGGTCAGGCGCACCAGGCCATCTTCAGCCAGAATCTCCAGGTCTTGACGCTCTCGCGCAAAGTAGTCATCAAAGTCCTGGTCAAAGCTGAGGTGATATTTTTCCTCAATGGCGGATTTAGATAGCTCAAACTGACACATCAACTCCATAATCACCGCTCGACGCAGCACATCATCCTTACTGAGAGAAACGCCTCGCTCAACGGGTAAGCTATCTGCATCAATGGCCTTGTAGAAATCTCGCAAGCCTTTGTGGTTCTGCACATAGACATCATGCAACATGCTGATGGAGGTCATGCCAAAGCCGATCAGGTCTGATTCTGGCTGGGTGGTGTAACCCTGGAAATTGCGGTGGAGTTGTCCCTGAGACTGGGCGATCGCCAACTCATCATCGGGTTTTGCAAAGTGATCCATGCCAATGAACTGATAGCCTGTACGGGTCAGTTCATCAATGGTCATGTGGAAGATATCCAGCTTTTCGGCAGGACTGGGTAAGGTATCTGGGTTAATATGTCTTTTCTGAGTGGGTTTCAACCAAGGCACAAACGCAAAGTTAAACACCGCAATCCGGTCAGGATCAAGGCGAATGGTTTTCTCAATGGTGTTGCGAAACGTGGCTAGGGACTGATGGGGCAATCCGTAGATCAAATCCACGTTGACGCTCTCAAATTGCGCTTCTCGCAGCCACTCCATGGCCTCAAACAGCATCGCCTCCGGTTGAATTCGATTAATCGCCACCTGTACCTGGGAATCGAAGTCTTGAATTCCAAAACTGATGCGCTTAAACCCAAGATTTCTCAAGAACATCACATAATCGCGTGTCAGGTCACGGGGATTGACCTCAATGGAGATTTCTGCGTTTGGCTCAAAGCTGAAATAATTCTGCAAAATCGTCCACAACCGCTCGATTTGAGCCATAGAAAAATAGCTAGGAGTCCCACCACCCCAATGGAGTTGATTGACTCGACGGTTTCTGACCCTTTCTGCCACCTGGGCAATATTGCGTTCTAGATAATTGAGGTAAGGATTCGCCGCTTCCTTATGTTGGGTGATGATAGTGTTGCAGCCACAGAAATAGCAGGCCGACTCACAGAAAGGGATGTGGCAGTAGAGCGACAGCGGGGTTTGCTTATAGTTGCCGATGGCGATCGCCGCTTCAAAATCGAGGGGATTAAACGTATCCTTTAATTCTGTTGCAGGTGGATAGCTAGTATAGCGGGGAAGCGGTTGATTATATTTGGTTAATAACGCCGGATTAAAAATAACCGAATTTTCCAGAGTTTGCATTGATAAAAATGACTCGTCTTAAACAACAGTGAAGAATAGCAAGGAAATCCCCCCAGAAGGGGGGGACTTTTTAGAGGGATCATCTTTAGTTAAAAGGGGTTACTCAGCCGCAACAAGTTCCACAGAGGTACTGCCTGGAGCCCGCTCAGTACTTCCTGGCTTATCTTGGCGGGTAATCAAGTCAAAGACGTGCTCTCCTACCGCCACCCGAACCTCTGGCTCCAACTCATGGAATACGGCACGATTCAACGCAAATGCTAAGTTAGCCTCATCTACAATAGCCTGAGCCAGCACATCATCCACAGGTAGGGAGTTTAGAGCATCCCGATAGGACATCTTAAAGGCTCGGCGAGCGTCAACGGTTGGAATCTGGTCAAACTCATGAAGTCCGGTTCCCTTATCTGGAGGTAAGTTCATGGCAGAACGGGCAATATTTCGTAGGCTTTGACCACCGGACAAATCTCCCATATAGCGCACATAGGCATGGGCAATGAGCAACGCTGGATTCTGCTTGGATACGTCCCGAATCCGATCGACGTATCGCTGCCCCGCAGGTGTAGCCGACACTTGATTTTGCCAGTTCTCTCCATAGTAGTAAGCGAGATCCGCTTCCAGCTTAGGAGTGCGGTTGAGTTCTGGGAAATACATGGCCTTCACCAACGGGTTATCCATGTGGCGCTGTATTTCTGCTTCCAGAGTGCGATAGACAAAGTAAAGATCAGCCGTGAGAAGACGAAAGGGCTCTCGTTCAACAATTCCTTTAAGAAAACATTTCATAAATGCCGTATTTTCAGCGGCTGTGTGAGATTTTTGAGTGCCCGTCCTGAGGCATGTTGCTAAATCACTCATTGGATTTCTCATTCCTACACAATAAAACGAATAAACAAACTAGAGCAGAGGAGAGTCTAGAAGGAATGTATTGATACCTATCAGCAAAGACAGTCTGTCGTGACATTTAGCGCTATGTGCGAATTTTAGTTATCGATTCAAAGAAAGCCAGAGACAACTCGTTGTGCCCATCTGCCTTAGAGATAAGATACATTGCCCACTTGAAACTGTATTACTAAATAGTTATGAAATGATCAACTTGTTTCAAAACTTCATAGAGCGCTTTGCGCGTGCGTTAAGCACACCGCTATATTCTAGAAGACAGAACCTCTGATGAAAATTGCCAGCACGACATCGCAATCAGGAATTCATTCTTTGACTTCGCTATGCTCAATGAGCCACTGCCTAATCGATAAAGGTATCTGGCATGATGGCTCCCTGGAGATCCGTGTTGTGGAGGATTGTTCCGGTTAGATCGGCGTCACTAAAATTTGCGTTCCTTAGAATTGCGCCACTCAGGTCTGCAAAGCTTAGATCTGCGCCCTGAAAATTCGCGCCGCTAAAGTCGGTTGCACGGGCATTGGCGTGATAGTTAATGCTTAACTTGGCTCGGCAAAGCCGTACTTGGATAAAATTAGCATTCCGACCGATCACCCCACTGAG
>JAYKJC010000690.1:0-3499 GCA_035285885.1 Leptolyngbyaceae cyanobacterium
TTCAAAGCTATCCATTAGGCAGAAGTTAGTGAAAAGGAGTCTCAGTGGGGTGTTGAGGTCATGGGTGTAGAAGTAGTATGATATTTCTGGTGGAGTATTGATTTTAGGAGAACGGGATGAAAAATTGGGCGAGCTAAGAGATTAATCCTCAATATTTTCAAGACCTGCGTCATGCCAAACGGCTGCATAAAATTTTGAGTGACCTGAGTGAACATCCAACCGAGAGTGTGCCCGCAGCAACTGAAACGGCAAGCGACAGCCAAAGTGTGTATCGATTCTGGTCAAACCCGACGGTCAAAGCTGAGTCCATCCTAGCGAGTCACCGAGATGGAGTGATTCGTCGGAGTCGGGCGCATGAGGTGGTCTTAGCCATTCAAGATACAACTGATTTCAGCTTTGCGACACATCCAGCCACCGAAGGGTTAGGCTTCATTAATCAGACGAAACAGCAAGGGATTAAGGTGCATAGTTGCTTTGCCGTCAGTGGCGATGGGGAACCTTTAGGGCTGCTGCATCAAGTGCATTGGAGTCGAGCCCAGCGCAAGGGCAAGAAGGGCGAGCGTCGCCGCAAACCCATTGAAGAAAAAGAGAGTTACCGATGGCTCAGCACTCTGCAGGCCGCAGAGCAGGACAAACCCGATTCGGTTCAGTTGATTCATGTGGGGGACCGGGAAGCCGATATTTTCGAGTTGTTTGCCCAACCCCGAGCGGACAAAAGTGACCTGTTGATTCGAGCGGAACACAACCGCAAAGTTCAGCATGAGTTAGGGTATCTGATTCCAACGCTGGAGCAAGCCCCGGTGGTCGGGGAACGGACGATTGAGCTACAGCGCAATCCCAAACGACCTGCTCGTGAGGCCCACCTACAGGTTCGAGCGATGCAGCTCACCGTGGAGGTGCCTCAGCATCATCCCACCTCAAAGCCTCTATCGCCACTTAGCCTGAATGCGATTTTAGTCGAAGAACCGTCCCCACCTGACGGTAGCACTCCCATCCGTTGGATGTTACTGACCACCTTGGCCATTTCGACTTTTGCGGAGGTTTGGCAGTATGTTACCTGGTACAGCTATCGGTGGTTGATTGAGCGATTTCATTTCACCCTCAAGAGTGGATGCCGCATCGAAGAGCTACAACTGCGCCATCGAGACCGACTACTGAATGCTCTTGCCACCTACAATATTGTGGCGTGGCGCTTGATGCATCTGAGCTATCACGCACGACTGCATCCCGAAGCGCCGTGTGACGCCGTGCTAGAACCCCATGAATGGCGGTTACTGCGCCGCAAATTTGAACCCAAAAACCGCTCCAAAACGCCCCCGACCCTGCGGCAAGCGATTCGTTGGATTGCTCAATTGGGCGGCTTTAAGGCTCGAACAAGAGACGGTGAACCCGGATTGAAAACCCTTTGGCGAGGTCTTTCACGGTTTCACCATCTCTTAGAAGGAGCGCAACTGGTTAGGCAAACCTAGAATCTAAAAGGTTCTCAGCGACTTCTGCCTAATGGATAGCTTCGCAAGAGGGACACAACGATCGCCCATGTATTTTGAACAGATCGATTCCAGAAAGGTAGCACCAGCAAAGAGACGGGCATGCTGATGGCATGGCCGACATCTTTAACAGACATTCTGACAAAGCCAAACGCCAGCGACTGCGAAACAACATGCCCAGCGCAGAAATTATTTTGTGGAGCAAACTTCGGGGTCGCCAAGTTGCTGGTGTCAAATTTCGCAGACAGTATGGCGTTGATCGCTTTGTGCTCGATTTTTATTGCCCGGCTTTGAAGCTGGCCATAGAAGTAGATGGCCCGACACATCAAGGGGCAGAAGCACAAGCCTATGACCAACAGCGCCAGCAGTTCATCGAAGACCTGGGGATTCAATTCTTACGCTTTACCAATCAGGAAATCTATCAGAATCTGTATGGCGTGTTGACCACGATTCATCAGAAAATACGCGCCCTCCAGTGTGAATGATAGCAAGGCGATGTTCTGATGCACATTATTCTTCTGCATTATCAAGCTCATCAGCAGGGCGATCGCCCATAATGCCAATTATCTCAACGGCGATCGCCCCCTTTCAATTCAGCAAAGAAGGGCTCCTACAGCCCCGGCTTTACGGGCAGGGAATAGGAGTGACGTTACTGTTGGTGCCATATCGCCCGGTGCGAGAAATCCAGCCTCGGGTACTGTCGAAGACGACGGCTGTCCATATTCGCCCATAGTTGGGAGCCGTATTGGGAGAGGTGACCTGGGTGGGCGGATCGGTGGTGGCGTAGATGACATTCCCAGCGGCATAGGTCGTCAAAAGCGTGGAGTTGATGCTGGGTTGCGATCGCACATTCAGCGCCACATCAGCCCGGAAGCACGCATCGGCAGTGGGGTCGTCTGTCGGGTCGTCGGTGTCATCGTCGCACCCCGTCAAGTTTGCTGCATTCACCCAGCCCACGGGCTGCACATCAGACAGCTCGCCCTCCGGCAGATACACCTGGGCTCGGCCAGGGGCTAGCACCCCGGTCAATCGCACTTCTGTTCCTTCTGTCAGGGTGCGGATGCGGTTGGCGATGGGAGCCAGGTCAGAGTTACGGAAGACATCGACGGAGGCGTTGGTTTCGCGGCAACCCTGGATATAGCCCTCGTTTTCGGTTAAGCCTGTGTTGATGGTCGTCGTGTCTTGGGCACCAGCGGGTGAGGGTGACAGTGCCCCGAGGAGCAGTGCTGTAGAGAGCAAAGCCGCCGATGACTTGAGGGGGAGCATATCCATGGGTTCAGTCCGTTGCAACGTTGAAAGCAAAAATGAAAACCGATGCATGACAGGCAGATGTATGGCAGACCGATGTGTAACCATCGATTCGCGAGAGTGGGCGATCGCCCCTCCCGTGCCAGATCTCCCGTACAGAATCGTGTCGTCGTACTCACCATCGCCCAAAAGACAGCGATTGAAATCTGCTAAAAGCCTGATCTCATCGTCTGACGATGGGAACAGCAGGAACATTACAGGAACCCGTCAGGGGACAGGGGCAGTTTGGAGGACATTGGTGGCGCGGGCACCTTTTCCCAATAGTTTCGTCAGTGGACACAAGCGGGGTGCTGAGTCTAACGACACTGCTGATTTGATGCTGTTCTACCTGTCTTGGATGCTCCCTTCGCTATGGAATTTACCCGCGACCGGAACAACACTGCAAAAGGCGTTGCCATTTGCCTGATGTTCATTCACCACCTCTACGGGTTTGGCGATCGCCTCATCAACAACAACGACTATATTCCTCTGCTCCCTTTCGTTGATGTCGAATCTTACATTGCCGACTTCGGAAACATTTGTGTATCGATGTTTTTGTTCTTGTCGGGCTATGGCATGTACTTGGGCTACTGCCGCGCAAAGGAAAAGACCGCCCTGCACTATATTCTTTCGAAGCTGAGGGCTTTTTACTTTACCTACTGGCGCTATTTCATCATTTTTGTCCCGATTGGACTGCTGTTCTTTCAGCATGTGACGCTGTGGGA
>JAYKJC010000691.1:0-3160 GCA_035285885.1 Leptolyngbyaceae cyanobacterium
CCTGAATAAATTTTTGGTTTCTTTGCCGGATTTTGGCGGCTGCATCGTCGTATAAAAACGGCAAATAGGCATACCGAATGCCTCTGGTCACTGGAGTAGCTTCGTGGAGCAGTGAGCACGAAAACACGACCGCTCCCCCCGCCGGAGCCTCGTAGGTTTGCTGCCCAAACTCCGGGAACCGGAGCATTCCCCCGGCATACTCCCCTGTGTTGAGGTTAAGGGATACGGCAAAGCGACGGTGAGCCGTTCCTTTTGTGGTGTTATCCCGATGAGGGCGGAAAAATCCCCCAGTGATGCTGTCATAGCATGCGACAATGTGCCGTTCGATACGGGTCGTCTGAAACTGGAAGGCTTTGTGGATTTCTGGCGAAAGGCGATCGTGAATGCGAAACATGGCGGCACTTCGCAACTCACTATCTAGAATTTCCTGGTCACGACGACGTTTAAAGCTGTCGTCACTGACAAGCACCGTTTTTCCCCCGCGTTCTCGCATGAATCCTGAGTCTGCACCCCCATGCTGGTGGTAATAATCAATCAACGCTTCGCAAAGACTGGGTTCAAAAATGCGGGGAACGATCAGAACAGGAGCCTGCACTGAAGCATGTCCAGTGGGGAAGGGCGGAACCTGAGAGAGAAGCGCAATCCATTGATCGACGTGCGTGTCAACATTGGGCTCAAAGGGAATGATGGCCAGCACCCGCAACCGTTCGTCCAGGATGTAGGTGCAGGGGTGATAGGTACCGTGCGGATCAATGACTCCAAAGTCCTTGCTGATGGCGTGGTCAAAATCCCAAAAGAAGCGGATACCGGGAAGCAGTTGTTGAGTGTGCGATCGCCCTTCATCATCCGGATCGATACTGACGCCAAAGAAGCAGCACCGCTCATCATCAAAAACCTCTCGATACTGGAGCATATCACTCAAGATCCGTTGGCTGACCTCCGAGGCTGCCGACCCAAAGAAGCACAACACAATGTAGCGTCCGGCGACCGACGCAAAATGAAATTTAGGGTTATTGGTACACACCCCTGTAAACCAGGGGGCGGGTTCTCCGACTGCAAGAGATGACCTGACCATCGTAATCCTCCGATTGCTCTCAACACTCCTTCCTCTCAACACTCCTTCCTACCAACAGATGTGAGCGTGCTCACCCCTCATCCCGGTAGGTCGCTATAGCTGTTGCCATAGCTTTTTCAGTTCCTCCCCAGAGTGAGCATGGCGAATGGCAGATATCCACTGTTTGACCATATGGGGAGACGCCAAAACACTGCCTAAATGAGCACGCCACTTATTCCAGGAGCACACCGCCCGAGACAGGGGAAACACATTCCAGAAACGGTTGACGGAACACACCACGTCATCGCCTAGAGAGGTCACCTCATGACACCATCCGGCTGGCAAGAAAAGAATGTCTCCTGGATGAAGAACAAGCTCTGCCCCGTGGGGCATGGCATGGGCATAGCGCGGAAAAGCCTGTAAATCTGGGCGATAGGGATAGACTTTGCTATAGGCTGACCGCAGTTTCAAGCCGTGGCGCAACTGCTCGTACACAGGAACGGGATAGAGATTGTAGGTTTGCGATGGAGGAAAGAGGAGAACTTTTTTTGCCCCATAGAGCTGCATTAACAGCCCATCCATCGGGTCGTAATGAAGACAGGAGGTATGTCCACCTGTTCCGACCCAGAGGTTTAAGGCGGTTGCCGGAAACCTGAGACCAAACCAGGCTTCGGCTTGACAAAGAGTGTGCCCTTGTTCCAAGGGGGTATTTTTCAGGGAACACCGAGCCAGGTATAAGTCCTTCTGTTTAGCGGCTCCCGACATGAGGTGGTTGGCATAGTCATTAAAGGTCATGCTGAGTGCTTCGACACCGCTGCCAAAACTCGTCCAATCGCGTTTGTCCTGCTGATATCGAGCTTGCCCATAGTGGCGCACCGGAAACACTTGGTGACCTAATGCCTGACGGAGATACGCCAGATTCCACTCCGGTTCTTCATCGAGTAAGCCCTGGACGATGAGGGGAGTACCTGACGTTCGATAGCGATCGCCAAATTCCGTCGGAGAAAGGTCTGAGTAGTGAACGCGATCGATGGAATTAGCCTTGGGAAAGGGTGTCGAGGGAGGGGCGATCGCCTCTTCACCCATATCAGCACTCGCGGTCATAGTAGGAGAATTCGGAGGGTTACAATCAGCGACCATGAAGAGATAACGTTGCTTACAATTTAGATACTTTGCGTTCTTGTTCAGTTTTCCTGGTATGCATATCGATACGAGGAACTGACCTGCCCCAGGGTACGAATTAGAAAAAAGAAATTCAGAAGTAAAATGGGAGATTTTTGGGAGGATTCACCAAGCATAAAAAGACCCCCAGCCTGCTTGAGCTGAGGGTAAAGAGTCCAAGTCCATATGGCTTGGGGAGTACGAGTTATTGAGTGTGTAATACAATGATGAATCCCATCCAAAGCTACAGACTTTGTGTAAGAAATCAGGGAGGCAAGTGGGAGGATTCTGGAAGGACCCGTTCGCTTCAACAAATGTTGCAAGGCTTGATACGCCACTATTTGCTCAAACTCAGAATGGGTCAGCCCGATCCGGTTTGTTTGAGGCGATATCCTAATCCATGCACCGTTTCAATAAAGTCATCCGGGGCACCAGCCGCCCGCAGCTTTTGGCGCAGAGTTTTGATATGAAACTTGACCGCTTCCTCCGTTGGAGTATCTTCTAGAGTCCACAGCCGTTCGATAATACCAGGGCGACTCATAATGCGACGGCCATTGGAGACCAGCAACTCCAGCAACGCAAACTCTTTTGGAGTGAGGGTAATCGGTTCACTCTCGTAGCACACATCGTAGGTACTGGTATCCAAATGCAACTCCCCCCAAGAAAGGTTTGAACGAGTTGCAGCGCTGCCTCGTCTTAGCAATGCCCGAATCCGCGCCATTAATTCATTCAGGTCAAAGGGTTTTACCATGTAGTCATCAGCCCCGGCATCCAGTCCGGTAATCTTATCGGCAATGGTGTCACGAGCAGTCAACATAAGGATGGGAATGGTGGCATGGCGATCGCGCAACTGCTGACAAAACCGAATGCCATCAAGCTTTGGCAGCGTAATATCCAGCACAATTAGGTCATAGGTCATGGTGTCGAACCAATCTTTGGCCATCT
>JAYKJC010000692.1:0-5464 GCA_035285885.1 Leptolyngbyaceae cyanobacterium
CTACGCGCCTTACAGCTCAATCCTCAAATCTTACTTCTAGATGAGCCGACGGCTTCCCTGGATTCAGATACGACTCATCAAGTGGAATATCTGATCGACCAGTGGATGACCGCATCACCTGACCGTGCGTGTCTGTGGACAAGCCATGACCCCCAACAAATTCAGCGCGTCACCCATCGTCAGATTCGTCTACCCGGAAGCCACCTATGAAAGACTACATCGTACTGGGCTACGGACAACTTGCGCTTGCTGCCCTCTTAATTGGGGTGAATCTTATGCTGTCCGTTGCGTTGCGCTTGGGACTGGAGCGATCGCTCTTTTTCGCAACCCTCCGCACCATCGTTCAACTGTTGCTAATCGGCTTTGTGCTGGAGTGGTTGTTTCGTCAAGATAATCCGGTGGTGGTGCTGGCGATCGCTCTGGGGATGACGGCGATCGCGGCCTCCGCTGCTGTCAACCGCACCCAGCGGCGCTTCGCGGGGATGTATTGGGACAGCTTTCTCTCGATTGTGGCCTCTGCGGGACTGGTCACGGGGCTTTCACTGACGGGGATTGTGCGGGTTGATCCCTGGTATGATCCGCAGTATCTTATCCCAATTTTAGGGATGATTTTAGGCAACACCCTCAACGGCATTTCTCTGGGACTCGATCGATTCTTAACGAGTCTGGTTGATCGGCAGTCACAAATTGAAACGCTGCTGACGCTGGGAGCAACCCGGTGGGAAGCCGCTCACCCACAGGTTAGTGACGCCGTTCGCACAGGTATGATACCCATCGTCAACTCCATGATGGTGGTTGGTCTGGTCAGTCTGCCGGGGATGATGACGGGACAAATCTTAGCTGGAGCTAATCCGATTGATGCAGTGCGCTATCAGATCATTATTATGTTTATGATTGCATCAGGAACGGCACTGGGGACTTTTGGAGTGGTGCTGTTAGCCTTCAACACCTTAGTGGTTCCCCACCAGCTTAAGCTCGATCGCTTATCTTCACCCCCTGATTGATGATTTATTGTTCGGTTGGCGCGGATTGGGCGATCGCCGTCCCCACCCGGTGGAGCAGTTCATCCGGTCGAATGGGCTGCATCAAAATATCATCGGCTCCCGCTTCTCGGTACTTCTGTTGATCCGTGGTTGCTGCATTGGAACTGAGAGCGATAATGTTGAGCTTTTTGGTGAGCGGATTCAGCCGTAGTCGGGAAATCATATCTCGACTGTCTGTATCCGGCAGACTGGTGCTCACCAGGACAACGGCGGGTTGCAGCACCTCAATTTGGCTCACCGCAGTAGACCCTTCTAGCATCCAAATCAGTTGGTAGCCCGCTGCCATCAGCATATCTGAGATCATGTGAGCGTTTTCTTCCTGGCTTTCGATCAGCACAATCCGCCCCAGCGGTTGATATCCCTTAGATTTGGCTCTCACCTGTTTTTCGTAGGCCAGGGGTACGGAGGGATAGCGCGGCAGCGTCACCGTGAACACGGTGCCGATTCCCAGGGTCGAATGACATTCAATCGACCCGCCATGAAGCTCCACAAGCTGTTTCGTCAGGGCCAGACCGAGCCCCGTTCCGTCATATTCTCGACGATACGAACTGTCGAGTTGCCTAAATTTTTGGAAAATATCGGACTGGAGATGGTCGGGAATGCCGATACCCGTGTCTTTGACCTGGATAACCACAGAATCTTCGAGGGCCAGGGCACGAAGCGTGACGCTCCCTCCTGCATTCGTAAATTTGATGGCGTTACTCAGCAGATTCAGAATGATTTGTCGAATCCGACGCGGATCGGCAACAAACTGATCCAGTTGGGGGGGAATGTGAATATCAAGTTCTAGACGAATATTTTTGTGTTTGGCTTTCGCAATATAGCTCTTCAGCGTTTGCTGAACGAGTACGGAGAGCGAAAAGTCTTCTAACACCAACCCCATCTTCCCCGATTCAAGCTGAGACAGGTCGAGAATGTCATTGATCAGCTCTAGCAGATGTTCTCCTTGACGGTGAATGTTCTGGAGATACTGTTGCTGGCGGTCTTTCAAGTCGTCATGATCGGCCTGCGACAGGGTGTGACTCGACCATCGCAGCAAGGTTGATGACATGCCCAGAATGTAGGTGAGGGGGGTGCGTAGCTCGTGGCTCATGGCCGCCAAAAACTCGCTTTTGGCCTGGTCTGCGGCTTGTGCGGCCAGCATGGCATCGTGGAAAACCTGGGTTCGCTGGTCTAAGTCGGTGATGAGAGACGAATCGACGATGTGAAACTGCCGCTCAGCGAAATTTGAAGACCGGGACGAATAGAGGGGGTTGGGGTCAGCCTGTTCGGCCAAGACGTGAATCAGTTCCAGCGTGAATTCGGTCTGGGTTCCGGGGCTGTTGGCTTGCAGCAACGTGAGGGCATGTCGCAGTTTTGAGTGCAGGGTGTTCTCACCGGGGATGTCGTCACAGAGGTCACGGATGAAGGCGGCGATCGCCCTGGGGTCAAAGGTGAGGTCAATGATGTATCGAGGAGTGTCCGGTTTGGAGGTGTACGGCGAGGACTCAGGTTGTCCTTTGGTTAACCTGGATTCTACACCTGACTTGGATTCTGCACCTGACCTGGGCTCTACACCTGACTCAGATTCTGCATCTGACTCAGATTCTTTCTCAGGGGATGCGGTGGAAGTTGCGGTGGAATGAGAGGACAAGACGCCAGGAGGGTGCTGTTTGTATCCGGTTAAAAGGGCGCTAAACGTCTCTGAAACGACCAGGACAAAGCGTGTGGGCATGCGATCGCTCCGCTGAGCCGTGGGCTGAGCGGTTGTCAATTCTGAAACGGCGATCGCCATTTGCTCCGTCACGATGCAACAGTCATCACTTTGCATGCTGACCGTGCGCTGAAGCAAGGTGTTCAGTTGCTCAAAACATGTTGCAGAAATCGTTTGATGCAAAGGTGAAAAAGGGGGAGTTGGCATAGATCTGAGCGATATCAGGATCAAAAAGGCTCTCAGAATAGCTCACTGCGTCTCAGCTCGCATGACCTGCTGACGACCTTGCCCGATTATGGTATCTTGCTATTTCGCTGATCCCGGTGAAACTAAAGAATCTTGCAAGCGTTGATGAGGGGATAGAGACGACTGTGCACCGAATCGCTGCCACACCTGGTGGATGGACTCCTGACTCAGATGGCGTTGTGTTTGTCGAACAGTCATCTGCGCCCATTGTGGTCTTATCCTCGGCGGATACCGACATCCAAGTTCTGGCTCGGGCCAGTGCCCAGCTTCCCGCAGATTTTCCATCGGTGCGAGTGGCCAATCTGTTGCACCTCCAGCAGCAGTTGAGCATTGATACGTATGCCGATGATGTGTTGCGTCACGCCCGTGTGATTGTGATTCGGCTGCTGGGAGGGCGGAGCTACTGGCCCTATGGCGTCGAAGTCGTGAAGCAACTGGCAGAAGATTACTCTATTTCAGTGGTGTTTGTGCCCGGAGACGATCGCCCCGCCCCCGATTTGATGAGCCATTCAACCGTCGCCCTTTCAACCGTCAATCAGATTTGGCGATACTTCACAGAAGGAGGCATTGAGAATGCGACTCATCTTCTCCAAACGCTTGCAGACCTTGGACTCTCGACCACGTACCGTCCGCCACCGCCCCAGGTGATTCCATCGGTCGGACGCTACCAGCCGCAGGCTGGGGAGACTGCAGCGGACGCTCTTCACCCCTCATCGGAGCACAAGTCTCGTCCTCGGGTTGGCCTTTTGTTCTACCGAGCCCATTATCTTGCGGGCAATACGGCACCGATTGATGCGTTGTGCGCAGCGTTGGAAGACCGAGGCATGGAGCCTGTGCCGCTGTATGTGTCTTCTCTGCGGGAACCGAGTACCCAAGCTGAGGTGCTGGAGCTGTTCACGGATGGGGATGCATCCCACACTGAATCTCGCCCCATTCGAGTCTTGCTGAACACGACGAGCTTTGCGATCGCCCGCCTCAACGACGAAACCCTCAATCTCGATCTGTGGAAGCAGCTCGATGTCCCAGTGATTCAGGTGATTTTAAGCGGGGGAACGGTGGAGCAATGGCAGACTCAGTGGCGCGGCCTGGCCCCCCGAGACATGGCCATGAACGTGGCCTTACCCGAAGTAGACGGACGCATCATCAGCCGTGCCGTGTCCTTCAAAACCGTTCACACCCGGAGTCACGACCTCGAAACGGATGTGGTGGTGTACGAACCCGTGGGCGATCGCATTGCTTGGGTGGCTGACCTCGCCACCAACTGGGCACGACTAGCTGAAACCCCTGTGGCCGAACGACGCATCGCCTTACTGTTGGCCAACTACCCCAACCGTGACGGACGACTGGCCAACGGCGTCGGGCTGGATACTCCCGCAAGCTGTATTCAGATTCTGAACGCCCTCAAAGCCGAAGGCTACACCGTCGCAGACATCCCCTCCGACGGAGATGAGCTGATCAATCGCCTCACCCAGGGCATCACCAACGACCCAGAAGCCAGAGACTATCGTTCTGTTTACCAAGGGCTCGATCGGGCCGATTATGACCATTACTTTCAATCCTTACCCGTCTCTGTCCAGCAGGGCATCACCCAACGCTGGGGACTCTCCTCGGCATCCACCATCCACCATCCACCATCCACCATCCACCATTTCTCTTTCCCTATTCCCGGTCTCCAGCTCGGCAACATCTTCATCGGCATCCAACCCTCACGGGGCTACGATATCGATCCGTCGCTGAACTACCATGCCCCCGATTTAGAGCCGACCCATGAATATCTGGCTTTCTACCAGTGGGTGCGTGACCGATTTGGGGCTCAGGCGATCGCCCACATCGGCAAACACGGCAACCTCGAATGGCTCCCCGGCAAAAGCATTGCCCTCTCCAACACCTGCTACCCCGAAGTTGCCTTCGGAGCCTTGCCCCATCTCTATCCCTTCATCGTCAATGACCCTGGAGAAGGAGCCCAGGCCAAGCGACGCGCCCAGGCCGTCATTATCGATCACCTCACTCCCCCCATGACTCGCGCCGAACTCTACGGCTCACTGCAAAAGCTCGAACACCTCATCGACGAATACTACGAAGCCCAGAGCCTCGACCCCACTCGCGTTCCCGTCCTGCGCGATCGCATTCAAGCCCTCATTCAAACCGAACACCTCGACCAAGACCTCACTCCTTCTGCTTCCTCTCTCTCCATCGATGATGTCATTACCCAAGCCGACGGCTACCTTTGCGAACTGAAAGAAGCCCAAATTCGTGACGGACTCCACATCTTCGGCCAATGTCCTGATGGGCAACAGCTTCGAGATCTCGTCGTGGCGATCGCCCGCCATCCCTCACCAGGCCGCACCGGATTAACAAGGGCGATCGCCCAATTCTGGCACCTCGACATCGACCCCCTCACATGCACCCCCGCCGCATCTATTCCCTCTTCCCTCTTCCCTTTTCCCTCTTCCCTTTTCCCTCTTCCCTCTTCCCTCTTCCC
>JAYKJC010000693.1:0-2897 GCA_035285885.1 Leptolyngbyaceae cyanobacterium
ACTGGTTGGAACGGCTCGAAAACGGCACACCAACTGCCGCCGATTTGCAACGGCTGCGAGAGATTCTGGCGAGCCAAAATGCCCAGGTGGTGCAGTGGGGCAAGTACAACATCAACATCGGACAGGGGCAGAAGATTCAGATTGGGGACAGGCTCTATGTGGAGATCAATGATGAGGCGGTGAGGGCGATCGCCAGAGCCATTGAAACACGAGCGAAACAGAACAATCAGGGAAATTATCTAGCTTTGGCAGGGTGCAGCGATCGCCCAGCCCTCGATCGATATCTTGAAGGGGCATTCCAACGGCTGCAAGATGAGGGATGTCTCAAGATTCAAGAGAAGGTCATTCATGATGGCAGGACATTCAATGCGATCGCCCAAATCTCTGACTTTGAACCTGGTTTAGGAATGCGAGGAGAGGCGTTCTTTCTATTTTCCGAGTTTGCTTCTTTCAAAATAAGCACCCTTCGACAGTATTCTGGTCAGTGTCTTCAACTGGCAAGAGAGAAGGCTAACCCATCAGCCGCAAATCAAGCCTTCTATAATTTTCGAGTACCGACCCAGTTCTGTTTTGCGATCGCCCTTGTAGACAAACTTGAAGAAGCAACTGCGGTGGATATTCAAACCACAAATCCCTTCAAACACAGAGTAGACTTGCTATGGTATGAAATTCCCGTGGTTTACGAACTAAGTCAAGAGTGCTTGTTCTACTACGATAAGGCTGCTGGTTTTTGGGAAAACTTCAGAGGTGAGATCGCCTGGAAGTCCTTGCGAACAGTGATTCAGCGGGTATTGAAACCTCAGTAGATAACTATTGGACTGAAATGATGACAAAGCTCTCTTCAAGCAGTCATTCAACGTGTGTTAGCAGGATGCTCTGAGAAACAAGACCTCGATCACCCATACGATTCATCCAATTTCATCTCTTCAGGATTAATCCGAGATATCTTAATGGTGTAGTCACCTAATTTGTCAGCCCCTTATGTTTGGACAATTTAGTCATGGATATGCCCTACTCATTGGTGTTGGGAATTGTGCTGAACCGCAGTTTTCTTTGCCTGTGACAGTCAACGATATGGAAGCGTTGCGAGCAGTGTTAGTGAATCCTGACTTATGCGCTTATCCTGACACCGATGAGCATGTTCGCCTTCTCCACGATCAGACTGCAACTTCCCAAGGAATTTTGGATGGATTGAACTGGCTCCAGGAAAGGGCGATCGCCGACCCCTCAGCAACGATTATTGTCTATTATTCTGGCCATGGCTGGCTTGACACCACCAGCCAGCAGTATTACCTGATTCCCCATGATTTTGATGCCTATGATTGGCGGAATACGGCGTTGGATGCCAAGGATTTCAATGCATCGCTTCATGCGATCGCCGCAAAACGGCTACTAGTGATTCTCGATTGTTGCCATGCCGCAGGTATGGCAAGCCCCAAAGACAGTCAACCAGAGCCACGCCCCCCAAGAGGCGTTATTCCCACTGCAGAGCCCAAGGGAATGATTGATGCCCTGGCCCAAGGGGAAGGACGGGTTGTGTTCACCTCCTGTCGGGGAGAGCAGAAGTCATGGATTCGGTCTGATGGGGCGATGAGCGTTTACACCTATCACCTGATTGAGGCGTTGCAAGGAGCCGCTAGTTCACCGGGTGCGACCGAGGTGACGGTGTTTGACCTGGCTAATCACCTGGGCGATGCCGTACCCAAAACAGCCACCGCCATGGGGAAGACCCAAACCCCTCGCTTTGAGACAGATACAGAACGGTTTGCGATCGCCCTTCTCCAAGGCGGCAAAGGTTTACCTTCGGGTGGATGGGATGCGGTCAAAGATCCGGTGTCTGCGACTCAGAACCAGGTATCCGCATCGGGGCAACGCAGCATCGCGATTGGCGGCAGTGTCAGCGGCAGCACCATCGTCACCGGGGACGGCAATGTGGTGGGCAGCGGCAATATCGTCGGCAGTGGCAATGTGGTACAGCGGGGAAAGTACAACATCAATGCCAATTCCATGAGTGGGTTGCACATTGGGGACAACTATACTGCTTCTGAACCGAAGAAGGGAGAGGAGCGATGCGAGCTTCACTCAGACCAGCCAACGCCCTCCAGAAAACCCTATGATGCTGGAGAAGACACTGGGGAAAAAGCCGTCTTTATCTCCTATGCCTGGGGCGGGGAAAGTGAAGAAATCGCCAATCACATCGAACAGGCACTTCAACAGCAGGGTATTTTACTCATCCGAGATAAGAATGACCTGGGCTTCAAAGGGCGCATTAAGGCGTTTATGGAGCGCATCGGACAGGGGAATGCAGTGATTGTGATTATCAGCGAAAAATACCTGAAGTCTGAAAACTGCATGTTTGAGCTGGTCGAAATTGCCCGCAATGGTGACTTTTACGATCGCATCTTCCCAGTTATTCTCGATGATGCCCAGATCTACAAACCGATTCAGCGCATCCGCTATATTCAGCATTGGGAAGACCAGATTAAGGAACTTGATGAGGCGATGAAGACGGTGGGGGCAGCAAATATGCAGGGCTTCCGCGATGACATTGACCTCTATACCGAAATTCGGGGCACCATTGCAGAGTTGACGAATACGCTTAAAGATATGAATACCCTCACGGCTCGAATTCACAGTGAGTCGGGGTTTGCAGAGTTGATCAGAACTATTCAGCAAAAACTAAATGAGTAAGTCCAGACGAGAATTTATTACAGCTACCTTACAAGAGAAATGTTTCACAACAAACATAAAACTCTCAGAACACCATAAAAATCATAAGATCTCTAGGGTGAGAATGCTTAGTGGTGCAGAAAACTCCTGAAACCCCTATGAATAAAGGCTTCTCATAGAAGTTGAGATTTTAGGACTTTCTGAAAAGTTACACGAGGGCAGTGGGT
>JAYKJC010000694.1:0-4680 GCA_035285885.1 Leptolyngbyaceae cyanobacterium
TAATACCGATAGAATATTGAAGAAAATGGATTTAGGTGAACCGTATGCCAGAGCTGACCATTTCCCTTTCCACTGCTCTGGCTGACTATCTCCAAGAACAAATTGCATCGGGTGCTTACAACACAGCCGATGATTACATCCAGGCACTCATTCAACACGATCAAGCGCGAAAAGAATATCTTGAGCCTTTGCTTTTAGAAGGTTTAGAGTCTGGTGACGCCACGCCGATGACCTCAGCCGATTGGGATGCGATTCGCTCAGTTGTTCAAAAAAATAGAGACCCCCACAATTCTTCCCAGACAAACTATCCCTCTCAAGCGGATTAAATGGGATGGCGAATCTGATCAAACGCCCCATTGTTATCCCAGACTTGATTGCCCATGCTACCTACCTCAGTCATGAGAATCTCGACGCGGGCGATCGCTTTCTGTATTCCGCTGAAGATACAAGGGTGCTCGCCCTCCTCTAACTCCTACCACCCCACCGATAGATTTCTAGGAGCGCACCCTGCTTATCACTCCCTGAATAACTGTGGCGTATTGTGACCGAACAAGACCTCCTGGTGTAACTGTTTGATCGCGGTTGGGCTATATCAACCCATTCTGTTCATTTTGTTGCAGACTATACCTTCCGTCTATGTCGCATGAGAGAAGTAATCGTTTAGGCATTTGTTTATGCTGCTGAAGTTACATCACAACAGTTTCTTACTTCAACTCGTTTACTAAAACGGTAAATCTTATGACGAATCAAGTACTTCATGCATTGCAGGCGATCGCCAAACGCTTTTTCTTGTCGCTGGTTTGCGTTGTCATGCTGTTGAGCTTTACCCAAACAGCCGCATTGGCCGCATCGTTCCGCGTCGTTACTCCATCCGTTGTGATATTGGGCACAACGGATACCGCGGCGGATGAGGATTTCAGCAAAGAGTCGCTCAGTGAAAAGAGAGAACAACGCCGCGAATGGCAAAGCCGTGTCTCTGGAAGCCGTGAGATGAATAACGAAAATGCAGACAACAAAACGTTGAGAGAGCGATTCAATATTGATGAGATCACTGAAACAATGAAGGACAATTTGAATCTAGACGAAAATGCAGACGCGAAAGCGGCTCAACAAAATTATCCTTCATCACGATAAGGAATTAGGCAAAAAATAAAATCCCCAAGAGAGGAGGGGCGGAGTGACCACACACATGTCCTGAGGCCATTCGCTGCAGCAATAAAGCGCGATCGCTAGCTTTGAAGATGCAAAAATCGGTCGAGGGCATCCACTACCTTGGGCGGCCATCGTCGAACGTGGGCGACCCATTCAATATCTCGGTAGCGGCGATCGAGCCCCCGTGCGCCGACCCAGTTACTCTCGGCTTCGCCCTGCTTGCCCTGGTCCCACAGCACAGCGGTTAGAGCGGCCCGTGCATCAGCAAATTGAGGATACTTGCGAGCGAGTCCCTTGATGGCTTTGATGCTGGTCTCAGTTTCTCCGACTTGATAGAGCGCCAGGGCACGGTTGACCACCGGAAGAACAAAGTTCGTGTTCAGTTCAGAGGCGCGGGTATAGTCGGCGATCGCCCCTTGCCAGTCGCCCTTTCCCCCTTTTGCATTGCCCCGATTATTGAAGGCGGCAGCATTCTCCGGGTCAATCTCTAGCGCCTGATTGTAGTCAGCGATCGCCTTCTCCCATTGGCTGAGCGCTTCGTAGGTTGCGCCCCGATTCAGGTAAGGATCAGGTTCTTGAGGCGCTAAGGAAATGGACTGGGTGTAGTCGGCGATCGCCTCATCGAGCTTATTCTGCCCTGCCCGCACATTGCCCCGATTGCTCCACAAAGCCGCACTTTCAGGAAATAAATTGATGAGCTGCGACCAATCTTCCTCTGCCTGAGCAAAATCACCCCGTTGGGTCGATTCAAAGGCTTGGGTTTTGAGGGCTTCAAACACCTGGATATCGTTCTTAGTAACATCCTGCTGGGTGCGGACTGGAGCCGATGATGAAGATGGAGCCTCGTTTGCAACGGCAGGAGGGGCGATCGCAACACACGCCACCCCCATCACGAGGATCATCACTATGAAGAAGCGAGTGATACGCTTCCAGGCAATAACTGTACCTTGATTCCGCGCCATCATCCTGATCCTCCTCTGCCTATCGGCACTCCAGCGATTCTCGTGTATCAACACCTGTAATAGGATTCACGCCACTTGCACGAGCACACAGCTTAATCAGCTGGGGGCGATCAATGGTGGAATAGCTAAAGTCTGCTCCGGTGATGTCGGCCCCATCTAGATTCGTCTGCAACAGCAGAATAGACGTGAGATTCGCATCCGTTAAATCGGTGTTCCTCAGATCCGTTGTATACATGATGACATCGCTGAGGTTCGCCCCGTGAAAATTAGACCCCGAAAGCGAACTGCCGCTAAACACGGTGCCCCGCAAATCGGCTCCCGTAAAGTCGGCCTCTTCAATCTGAACACGAACAAATTCTTTTCCAATAATGGACTGACCTGAGAAATCTTTGTCTTCGTCCGTCAGCTCATCGGTCACTTTTATGGCGGATGAACTGGCCGCCCACGCCTGTCCGGCTCCATCGGAAATCATTCCCCAGCTTGGAATTCCAATTGCGAGGGCGATCGCCAATATGAGTCCAACAACACCACGAAGAGAAACCATCCTCAACTCCTTACTTTTGCGAAAATGAGAAATCAATCACGTCAAGACCATCGTCGAATATGACCAACTGCTCGTAATGTAACATTTCTTTGCACAGCAACCAAAGCCCTTAATGTCAAACGTTTTACGTCCATTAGATTGTGGCCATCAGACGCTGCAATTGCGATATCAACGCATGAAATGAACCGGGATTCTTAGACAAAGCTTAAGCGATTGAGTTGACTAGCCTGCACATTACGCAGGGTGGCAAGGGTCTCTCGTCCTGCTTCAATCAGAGTGTTTCTCCCCTGCTGCTGGAACGCCATTTCCTCTCAAGTTATCGTCACCTCGGCCTCCGATGAGGCGATCGTCTTCAGATAAACTTCTCAGTCTGTCATCACCGCCGCGCCCACGGATAATGTCATCGCGGCCTTCGCCTCAAGTTATCACTATTTCCAGAGCCTCGGAAGATGACATCTTCGATGATGGCATCGATCGTGAAGGGATGATGGAGCTTAACGGAATGGAATGCGCGCCGCAGATGCGTAACCATGTCAGGATCATGGAATACCCTTTGTGGCTGATAGGTGACAACTGTGAAAAAGTAGGTGCCGCCTGGTGTGGTTGCTCGACGGTAGCGCATTGGATTGCCCAATATGTCGATAGAATTAATGTGAGCAATGTGATGGAAATTCTAACATTGATAATATTGGGCTTCACTTTGTTCAATCCAACCTACGGCAAGGGGCGATCGCACTCAGCCCACCAGTCTTGAGCGTTGAGCGAAGTCGTTCGCGAAGCGTCTCCCAAGTGGAGAAAACACAGGAATTCAGGTATTTTCTTGAGCAAAAATGTCCTTAGCTTGAAAACAAGGACGACCCTAGATTTCTCCGATCATCACGGGCAGCCCACTCGGATCAAGAGGAGCAGAACTGGCATCTTTCGTCACAAACAAGCCCGTGGTTTTCACCCCTTCTGGTGGCGTTTCTGGTGGCGTCAATCGCACAGATACTTGCCCTTTTACATTGGTGTTGAATTCACCGCAAAAGAGAACATCGCCATTTTCTAAGGTCAGCCACATGCGATACACCTGATCAACAGGTAAGGGAGGTAAGTTACTTAAAGAGACCACGACCTCCTGCCACTGACCCGCCGTAAACAGCAGCGTTCCTCCTGCTGTTTCGGTGTTTGTCTCATCCAGACCTTCTAACGCAACCAGACGGCTATTGGGGCGTTGCAAAATTTCTGCGACCCGTTGACTCTCTCCTTCCTGATCCAGGGTGTTCGCTAGTTGAAACCGCAGTTGAGCATTATTCGCTCCGAGCAAGAGAGCAATCACTGTGGTTATTCCCGCAATGATTTTGCTCCAAGGAAAGGATCGTCGAGGGTTGAGTGATGGGCTAGGGGATGGAGTAGCTGTAGATGAGGTCAGCGCCTCTGGTGCGGCGGCTGACTCTAACGTCGCGTCGTAGGCTGCAAGAATCTTGGCTTCCAGGTTTGGAGGAGGGGCAACCGTGGATAATCCATGAGGGAGCGATCGCAAACTGACGTCAAGCGCATTGATTTCTTGCTGTAACTCAGGACGGTCTTGCAACAGAGTCTCTAGCTGATGCTGCTCGTCATCGCTCAAATCCCCCAAGACATAGCCTGCGGCCAGTAGCTGTTCATCATCGGATAGTGGTGTTGATGGGTGTTGGTGTGTCATCCGACTGCGTCTCCCAAAAGCTGTCTGAGTTTTACTAATCCTTGACGAGCGCGGCTTTTAATCGTCCCTAACGGTAATTCTAGCTGTTGTGCGATATCACCATGACTCATGCCTTGGTAATAATTAAGTTCTAGAATCTGACGTTGTTTGTCTGGCAGTTGCCCTAGTGCTTGTTGAACCTGTTGGGACTGCTCAGTCAGCGACGCTTGCTCAAGGGGGGTGGGAGCAGAGAATTCAGGGGGCGTGATGGTTTTGAGTCGATCGACAGAACGCTGACGACTCCCATGACTTGCAATTTTGTTGAGGGCGCGCGATCGCACAATCACGCATAAATAGGT
>JAYKJC010000695.1:0-9770 GCA_035285885.1 Leptolyngbyaceae cyanobacterium
GGTGCCGATGCGAATCGTGCCGGACTGAATGGGGTAAAGACTGGCGATGATTTTGGCCAGGGTACTTTTGCCGCAACCCGACCGTCCAATGAGGGCGATCGCCCGTCCGCCCTGCACAGTGAGAGAAAAATTCTGCAAGACATCCACCCGCCCCGGATAGTGAAACGTGACATCGGTGCAGACGATTGCCCCATCTCCTGGTAGCGTCACCCAGGGCTTCTTGGCGTCATTGGGAGCTTCTGGAGTGGCCAACACCACTTCCTGGAGTCGCTGGTTTGCGGTGTAGGCGCGAATGTAGTCATCCACAAAATCCACCAGATCATCCATCAGCCCGGTGACGTTGCGATTGAGGCTGGTAAAGGCTAAGAGTTGACCGATGCTTAGCTCCTGACGAATCACCATCAGACTGCCCAGGGCCAGAATCGCCGTGCTGCTGAGGTCGGCCACCAGGTCGCTGAAGGTGCTGTTGAAAATACTAATCTGGGTGGTTTTGAGAATGAGGGTGGCCAGCCGCCCAAAGCGCCCCTGAATTTCATCCCAAACTTGGGGAGCAGCGGTGGTGGTTTTGAGGGTCAGGGCTCCCTTAAAGGTTTCTACAAGAACGCCCTGGTTTTCTGTTTCCAGGGCCATGGCTCGACGGGTTTGTTGTTGAACGATGGGTTGTAAGAGGAGGGTCGAGAGCAACATGGCGATCGCCAGCACGACTGCAACCAGGGTCAGCGTCCAACTGTAGATCACCATCACCCCAAAGGACACCAGCGCAATCAGAGTCGAACTGGGCAGGCTGATGACCGCCTCCGATACCAGCCGATTAATGTCCTCAATGTCGCGTAGACGGCTGACGACTTCGCCACTGCGCCGCGTTTCATAGTAAGTCAGAGGAAGCCGCAAAATTTGCCGCCCAAATTCCAGAATTAGCCCCAGTTCAAGGCGCTGGGCAAAGTGGACAATCAGATTATCCGCAACCAGCGATAGTCCTGCGCGTACGGTATACATCAAGACCACGGCAGATACGACACCGACCAATAGTCGAGTATTGCCCTGAATCAGCACCTCATCGGTCAGCAACTGGACGAAGAAAGGAGACGCCAGTGACAGCAGCCCGATCAGCGTGACACACAGCAGTGCTTCTAACAACAAGGTGCGGTAGGGGCGAAGCCGCAGCACAATCTGTTCTAACCCCTGCACCGGGTCGTTGGGTTGAGCGTAGAATTGCACCGGATCGGGGCGCAGCAGCAAAATCACTCCGTTAACCCAGGCATCCAGCAATTCTTGCTGGGTCAGAAACCGCACTCCCATAGCCGGATCTGCAATGACGTATCGCGTTCCCTTCTTGCCGTAAAACACAACCCAATGGTTCCCCTGCCAATGGAGAATGGCGGGCAGGGGCATGGTGTCGAGATGATCAAGAATATCAGGCGTTGCAGCCGCCGACCGTGCCTGAAATCCCAAGGCTTCTGCTCCCCGTCGCAGCCCCAGTAGGGTTGTGCCTAGTTGTCCGGTGCCTACGGCTTCGCGAGTACGGGTGAGCGTAACGGTGCGCCCATGATACTTGGCGATCGCCACCAGACAGGCCGCCCCGCAATCTTCCTCACTGTGCTGCAAGACGATCGGATAGTGCATGGGATGCTGAAATAAGGAGAACATAGCCAATCATGGCTATATAAAATGATTTTAACCCCCATATTGCCCGTCGATGCAGCAATATGGGGGAATGAGGCTTACGTTAAGTATTTGCAACTTACTTGGCGCTCATTGAAAGTTACTTACTTATGGTTGGGGCCATGCTTGGAATCATCACGACGACGACGGCGACCTCCACCACGGCGACGGCGACGGCGACCTCCTCGGCCATCATTATCGTCTGGGTGAGTATCATCAGCCCCGCGCCGACCGCCTGTAAGAGTTGCCGCCTCTTGGTTACTCAGATCTGTTAGAAAGGGATAGATTGAATTCATGTTCATTTGATTTCTCCTGAAATCTATGTCAATGTATGGGTCATTCGTAAACCAGACTCTACTTCTACAGGTGATCAAGCTGTAAGCAACCATATTCCTGACTATTCACATCAGAAATTGAGTGATTTATATGGCAAGCACGTAAAGTCTTTTATAAGACAAAAACACACGCAAATCTGTTTTTTAATCTGCTCCGGAACAGCCATCAAAACAGACATTGAATAACTTTCTAGAGTGATTTTGTGTTGTCTTCTGAAGGTAATACGGAGCGAAAAAAGAATTGGATCACCCATCCCTTAATTTTTTTGTTTTATCATCTGCAAGGGTTTCAGGGGGCTTTTATCACGATTCACTGGTTAATACAACCTGCCGTTCAGCCGTAGACGTTGATGATGGATTCACGGCTTCCCGAGAAATGCGCATGAATTCAATAGGTGCTGTGTATATCTCTGGACTCACCGAAAAATGTTCAAGGATTTGCCCTGAGGCATCGGTGTTGAATTGTCCGCACAGGATCTTCTGGTCATCTGTCATAAATGCCCACAGATGATACGCCTCCTGTGGGGGTAAGGGGGGTAAGTTTCGGACTCCCAGTAACACCTCTCCGGCATCAGCCACCACCACCACTTTCGCGGATGCATCGGCGATCGCCCCTGTATGCTCTAGCGTAAAAACGTACTCTTCGTCATCGTGAGTTTCGATCTCGGTAGCCACCTGACTCAATTGTTGCCGGAGCAGTATGTTATCAATGCCCAATCCGATCATCAGTGATGCGGCGATCGCCCAGCCTAAGGGTTGCCATAATCGAGTGCGCCGGGGTCGCTGCTGTCGTCGTTCGCTTAAGCTGACAGCGTCAGTCACAGACGGCACCGTCGTCAATGGGGCTTGAGACGCTTCGAGGGGAATCTTCAGAATCTTAGCGCGGAGTTGCTCTGGAGCCGGGTGTTGATAGGCATAGGCCAAATATCCCGCCACATTTTGCAATTCGTCTTGCAATTCTTGAAGGCGCTGCCCTAACTCTGAATTTTCATTCAGATACTGTTCAATTTCTGCTGTTTCATCGGATGACAGCGCCCCTAGAACATACCCTGAGAGTAACTCCTCCAGGTGACTATCAATGGGTGGCTTAGGAGAGGAATTAGACATGATAGTTAGTGTACGAGGTCTTGAAGTGCTTGACGAAGCTTATTAAAACTAAGGCGGAAATAGCTTTTTACGGTTCCGAGGGGAACCTCTAGCAGGTTGGCGATTTCTTGTTGAGAAAAACCGCCAAAGTATGATAGCTCAAGAGCTTTACGTTGCTTTTCGGGTAATGCAATCAGAGCGTCCTGTACACGCTGACTGATTTCATCAGATGCCACAGCATCTAAGGGAAAATGTTTTGAAGTTTCTGATAAGATCTGGTGCTCAAACTGTTCAACCCGATTGAAACGAGATTTGCGCGATCGCAATCGATCGAGCGCTCTAGACCTGACCAGTAACAGTAAAAAGCTCTGCAGCGTTCCTCGCTCTGGATCATAGGTACATGTCTGCCACAGCTTGAGGAAAATATCTTGAATTAAATCTTCTGCTTCTTGGCGATCGCCAAGGATTTTAAACGCTAACCCATACATCATGCCTCCATAGCAATCATAAAGATTTTCGAGGGCTTTCGGCTGTTGTGCCTTCAGCCCATTCATTAACTCACGGTCTACAGGAGATATCGCCACAGAAACTATCAAATCAGTCTTTTTTACTACATTATTTAAGCAGCTTTACTCTCTCCTCGGGCTAAAAGTTTTGATAACTGGGTTTTAGGCGTTGCTTAATCCAGGGATGAATTTGTGTGTGGGAGGCGCGCAGTGCGCGCCTCCCACAAACAAATTCATCCCTATAGGCAGCAATACCGAGTTTTACAACACCTGCTACCCTGCTGCCGAGACGAGCATTCTGAACCCATATCCCCTCAACTCTTAATACGTGGCTGACGGTGGATTGGATCACCGATTGGATCAGTAAATGGATCAGTTTTATCGCTACAGCCAGTATCTTTAGGCTTTAGTCCCTCTCTATTGGGATTTGGGGACTTTAGGATTTTGGAACTTTAGGATTTTGGGATTTTACTGTCGTGCAAGTTCCTCAGGTCATTTTGTAGGGACACCAGGGGCATGTAGATATCATCGCTGCCGGGGTTGAGATAGGGATGGTTGAGACTCAGTCCGTGCTGACTCAGGGCTAAGTCAATTTGGCGCATCCGCTCATCGGGACTATCATGGCCCGTTTCCCAGGCGGTGATGATGGCCTCCGCCAAACGCTGAGCGCGATGGAGACCAAACTCGTAGGGTTCAGTGTCAGGGAGTTCGGCCAACCCGATGCCAGGGGCGATCGCCTTCATCCATAGGGGAATCTCAGGTCGCAGGTGCGATCGCCCGTCCCGGTAGAGCCGTTGCAGTATAGGGTGCAGCACAGCGTAGTGGCGACGTTCGATCTGGATAATCACCCGATCTCGCCGTGGATAGCTGTCAGCATCGATCAGCACCTTCAAACTAAACGGAATGGGAATAGCGTTGAGCTGCTGAGTCAGGGTATCCATGCATTGAATGGCTCCTTCAGGCGTCATGTTGAGGCAAATGTCGATGGCTGGAGCCTCATCGGCAACCTCCCCCGCATTGCCCACCGCCACATAAAAGCCTGCCTCAATATGATGATTGGGAAGACGAATGGCAACGGAGTGACCGACTTTTGGGCGATCGCCCTCCTGGAGATGGTGAGCCGGATTGATGTGCAGAGTCAGCCCGTCTTTTTCCACCCGCACAACACCTGTTTGGAGCACTCTTTCAACGCACCAGTCCGCTTCAAAGTATCCAGTGCCGTGATTATGAGCCTGGAGGACATCATAGATATCTGCGTCTAGCCCCCGTCGGCTATTGTTCTTCAACGTTTCAATATTAGAACTGCCAGGTCTGAACTCTGCGCACTGTTCGCCTAATTCGCAGTTGAGTTCTCCACTGAAATAAATATCGTAGATATAGTCGCGCAGGCTCCGCAGCCAAAGGGTTCTTCGCACATCAACCGATAGGCTAGACGCCTGGTTGCTCAGCACATCCGGCCATTCAGCCGGAGGGTAGGGAGGATGGACAAGCGTGAAATCGGGGTGAATCTGGAGCGTCTGAAGGAGGTTGCTCAGAGTAAGTAGGTGGGCAGGGAGGGAAGAAGATAAGGAAGGAGCGAGGATGTTCTGATCCCGTAGCGATGGAAACGCGACAGTGTTGACTGTTGAGTCTTGAGCGTTTGAGTCTTGAGCATTAAGTCCCGTCTTCTGCCTTCCGCCTTCCGCCTTCTGCCTTCTGCCTTCTGCCTTCTGCCTTCTGCCTTCCGCCTTCTGCCTTCCGTCTTCCGCTTGCTGATAAGAATACGATATCGGCAAGGTATCGTTCAGAATTTGGGGGGCGGTCAGCCCAAAGGCGGTATGGATGGCAGCGTCAGGGTAGCAGAGGAGACGTCCAGCAACCTGAAACATACAGATTCCGGCATTGCCAAACGGTTCATAGTAATGCAGACGGGTCGTGATGCTTTCAAGTAAGGCAAGACCCGCAAATTGCATCACCCGTGTAAAAAAGTCTGGGAACTGCTCCAATATGCCAGGAGCGTGGGCGATGTAAGACCGCATGAAGGCAACTAGTGACGGCTGCACCTGCTCTAACGGCGTGCTTGCCAGCCGCAGTGCCAGTTGAATATCAATGTCACGGCTAATGCTCAGACTTTTCAACCAGAGCTTAAGAAATTGAGCAATCACAATGCCAACATCGTGGGTTGGGTCGCCCCATGACCATTGTTCCCAGTCGATGATGCGAAGGGGGGAGGGGGCTAGCATTTGACCATGCTCAGGATGATGGAATGCAAGACGTGTTTGCCAATCCTGGTGCAGCAAAATGTTGTCAAATTTCAGGTCGTTGTGGATCAGGCAACAGGGCTCATAGAGTTCTGAAAGTTGGGCGATCGCCCGGTGTAAGGTGCGATCGCGCTGATACAGCGGGTAAAAAGCCAATCCCTCTCGGCTGACCCGCTCAAACACATCGGGGGTGAGGGTCTGTAAATCATGCCCAAAGTCTGGGATGTCCTCATCGTCAGGGTCGGAGGCATCCTCCTGGAGAAAAGCGCGATAGTCCTGCTGATCGAGAGTCGCGTCATGTATTCGCCCCAGAACTTGCCCCAGGGCAGTGGCAATCGCAGGCTCAAGGCAACGACTCTGAGTGTAAAACTCCTCTAGATCGGTATATTCATCTAGATAGCGAAGCACCAGAACTGCGCAATCCCGATTAAAGTGAAGAATTTCAGGTATCAGAGGCATCAGCCACGCTAGAGCAGGAAATGCCTGAATCAGCTCATGAGCTTTCCATTCATGCTGAAAATCACCAGCAAATTGCTGGTGATGATTCAAACGTTCCTGTTTGACTAGAAACTGACGGTTCTCTGAAAATCGAACAAGAAGACTGAAATTTTTTGAACATTTTGATTCAATTTGCGCTCTCCTTTCAACATGTTGTCCCCTTTTCGACGGAGGAATGAGCTGTTGATCAGTCAAATATTGAACGACATTCGTAGCCGCTAGCGTAAACATAATACCCGTGGAACAAGAGAATAAAGAGAGATTGACTGGAATCAAACTCTTCGAAACCCTGCACCCAATGGCAACAGATGGTGCAGGGCTATCAGGTTTCGTATCAAACTAGAGCAGCATAGAGCAAGTAAGTTATTCTAACTAATTTGCTCAGTTCCTCAACCTAGCTTCTCGACCTGGAACGGCTGTTACTCCGATTGCGACGGGCTTTGCGACGGCGGCGACGCTTGCGACGACGGCGATCGCTATTCGAACGCTTACCACCTGCGATTGTTGACTCGTCACCCTCGGAGAGCGCATGAACAAAGCCTTCAAAACCTGAAAACAAATCTGCCCCTGCGGGATGATGATCAGGGTTTAAGTGTGTACTCGTATCTCATACTCCAAATATTCGTCACTGTTGATACTCTTATGGGCTGACATGTCAACCTGCAAGAGAGTATTGTGCATACTATGTAAGGATTCAGCAGGAATCATTTCATTTGCAAGTAATGCTGGATTCATTCCAACGAATGAACTCGTTTGACTATTACAAACCTGTACAAACCTGTACTCCGGGACAACCAATCGTTCCAAATGCTTGCTTAGTTTGTATTGTCAATCTAACAGCAGTCTATCCGTCGAATGGTAAGAAAGCAGTGGGAAAACGGTAAGAAAACTCTTACGATGCAACGGATAGAGCTTGGCGCTGGTGCTATCCTGGCATGTTAGCCATGCCTAAACTAAGCTTAGCTTCTCGACCTAGAACGGCTGTTACTCCGATTGCGACGGGCTTTACGACGGCGGCGGCGACGCTTACGACGACGGCGATCGCTATTCGAACGCTTACCACCTGCAATTGTTGACTCGTCACCCTCGGAGAGCGCATGAACAAAGCCTTCAAAACCTGAAAACAAATCTGCCCCTGCTGGACAATGATCAGGGTTTAAGTGTGTATTCATATCTCATACTCCAAATATTTGTCACAGTGAATACTCTTATGGGCCGACATACCAGGCACGAAACATGGCCTAGGATAGAGTGCCTGAATGTGCAACCTGTAAGAAGGTAAATTGCTTGCGATGCAAGGGTTCAGCGGGAATCATCTCTCTATTAAAGTTTGGAAATACTGTTGAGCTCATCCATGAGTAATGAGGTCAAATAGTTGTTGCAACTGGTTGCAACTTTCCATCTAAACAACGTGAATGATGTGACATTAATCCTCTCAGAATCTAATACTAGGTGGTCTGCACAATTGATTCAAGAATCATGAGAATATTCTCATGACCGTCTTAGATCCTTCTTAATTCACTATTCACGGGCGATCGCCCTCCATTCGCGCTCAGTGGGAATTGCAGGACTAGAAACAGAAACAGGAGCATCCGTCATGGCAAAGTATCTGAATTAGAGTGTCTGATTCAAGGGTTGTTTGACCAACGTAAGCAAGCTTTATCAAGGCTAACGTGACAGAAGCATGAGAAAAATGCCAAACGTACATGATCTACAAATGTGAGGTTTTCCCAAGCGAGAGCGCATAACAATAGCTCATCTGTGTTGAGGACGACCTGTGCTGAATGCGCTCGTTCTTCTATTCTTCAATAACTTGTGGTGGCGTCGGTTCAAGCGCAACGTCTTCGTAGAGGGCTGCAATAGACTCCGAAAAGTCGATAGATGTGAGACAAAATTCTTCTGTATCAAGTGAATAATAGGTCAGCGTCCATTTGTTCGATGAATCGCGACGAAAAACCTCAACCCGCTGATGACGAGTATTAATCAGAACGTATTCTTCTAGCGAATCTAACGCCTGATAATCGACAAACTTGTCGCCGCGATCAAAGGCTTCGGTAGAGTCAGACAAGACTTCAACAATCAGCTTGGGAAACTGTTTATAAATTGATGTGTCCTGGTCACGCGCATCACAGGTAATCATTACATCCGGGTAGTAAAAGCGGTTTTTGCATTCAACTCGCACTTTCATATCTGCAATATAAACCCGACAGGGTGTGCCTCGAACATGGCTACGCAGCAGAGCGAATAAATTCCCTGCAATGGTGACATGAGCGTCACTGGCTCCAGCCATTGCATATGCCTGACCATCAATGTACTCGTGCTTGATATCGCTTTGGTCTTCGAACTGGAGATATTCTTCAGCCGAGAGTGTGGATTGTGGAGCAGCAATCATGACGATAGGAATAATGGTGTTGGTTATATTTTAGTTGTCAATTTTATTTGATAGCGATGTACAGTCGCATTAAGTACAGACAAGACGGTTGTGTGGGCCGTGGTGCGCCCCACACAACCGTGCTTAACCTCAGCGCACAGCGCTATAGTTCTCAAATAGAAATGGGCTATGGGGCAGGAGAAGGGCGATCGCCCTCCATTCGCGCTCGGTGAGAATTGCAGGACTAGGAGCAGAAACAGGAGCATCCGTCATGGCAAAGTGTCTGAATTAGAATGTCTGATTCAAGGGTTGTTTGATCAACGTAAGCAAGCTTTATCAACGCTGGCGTGACAGAAGCATGAGGAAAATGCCAAACGTACATGATCTACAAATGTGACGTTTATTTGAAACGTTTTGTACCAGTGTTGCAACGTAATGCTACAAACAGCTAAAACTTGGGGCAAAACAGGAATAGAACACTCTGCTTCCCCGTGGCAGTTCTTTCATTTATCAGCTTTATGCCCTCAACCGCCGATCGCCTCAACACCTTCGTTAACTTCGTGACCGAACACCTCAAGGGTGATGAAAAAGGCGAAGCTCAGCTTTTTCTCGATAAATTTTTTCGAGCCTTTGGCCATGAAGGGGCGATCGAAGCGGGAGCCACCTACGAAGAACGCATCCATAAAGGCAGCAAGAAGGGCAAAACCGGATTTGCCGATCTGGTGTGGAAGCCCCGGGTGCTGATCGAAATGAAAAAGCGAGGAGCCGACCTCACCAAGCACTATTCCCAAGCCTTTGACTACTGGCAGCGAGCCGTCCCGAACCGTCCCCGCTATGTGATGCTGTGCAACTTCGATGAATTTTGGGTCTACGACTTCGACACCCAGATCGATACGCCCATCGACACGGTGAGCCTAGAGCAACTGCCCGATCGTGTTGCCACCTTCGGTTTTATGGAAGTGCGTGAACGGCAATCCGTTTTCGGCAACAACCAGGTCGAGGTGACGGAGAAAGCCGCCGGACGCATGGGAGAGCTGTATCAGCTTTTGCGCGATCGCCTCATCAAATCTCG
>JAYKJC010000696.1:0-2724 GCA_035285885.1 Leptolyngbyaceae cyanobacterium
TGGCGAGTGGAGCAGTATCTAGCAGGGTGATGTCCCATTTAGAAGGACAGCAGCAGCTTGTGTGGTCCGATGGAACGATGACGCCCACCACCCGTGTTCCAGACCCCGTCGCACCTTTACCTCATGGGGTTCCTAGATATAGGACGAGTCTGCAATCCACTAACTTTCGGTTAAACCACACTCGCCGGATATGGAGTGATCACGCGGCACTCGTTGCTGGACTGTTGGCTGCCAGCGTGGGGTTTATTGTCTTCAATTGTTTACTGTTTGGAACGTTTCAAGATGGGCTGAGCCGCTTAGATTGGGAGTTTATTGTCAGTTCTTCTTCGCGAGTGGCTGACAAGGCGGGAATTCGACATGCGTTACTCGGCTCGATTTGGCTGCTTGTTCTACCGACGTTGTTCATCATTCCCATTGGAATTGGGGCAGCGGTCTACAACGAAGAGTATTTACCCCCAGGGCGATTGCGCCGCTTTCTTGACCTGAATATTGCCAACGCTGCGGCGATTCCGTCCATTCTGTATGGAATTATCGGCTTGGCTATTTTTGTGCGGGGATTCGAGTCAATTACCGGGGGGCGTAGCATTCTGTCGGGGTCGGTTGTAATGGCGATTATTGCCCTGCCCATTCTCATTATCTCGGTCAAAGCCTCGCTGCGAACCGTGCCAGAAGATTTACGGCAAGCCGCCTACGCTGTGGGAATGACGCGATCGCAAATGGTCTGGACTGTGGTGTTACCGGAAGCGTTTCCTGGAATCGTCACGGGTACCCTATTGTCACTATCGCGCATTGTGGGTGAAACCTCGGCGCTGTTAGCGATGGGGGCACTGGCATTTGTCAGCTATGCGCCATCGCTGTCGTTGGAGGGCTTACAAAGTTCCTTCACGACAATCCCTATACAGATTTACTTCTGGGCGATTCATCCGCAAGAAGGTTTTCGTGCCAATGCCGCAGCATCTGTTATCGTTTTGGGCAGCTTAGTATTGGCGATGAATATGGGTGCGGTGCTGTTAAAGGATATCTATCGGCGTCGATATTAACAGGACTCTTGACGGGCTATGCCTTCTGAAAATCATCATTCATTGACCCCAGAGGGGAGAGGTGAAAGGGCGATCGCCCTCTCCCTACAGAATGTCTCAGTAGCGTTTGACGGAACTCCCGTGATCGGCGACATCACCTTAGACGTGCACGAACACCAGTTGACCTGCATCATCGGCCCATCGGGCTGCGGCAAAAGCAGCTTACTCCGCAGCATTAATCGACTCAATGACCTCAATCCCCGTGCCCACACGACAGGGCAAATTTCGCTGTATGGGCAATCGATTTTCGATGTCCCTGAGGTGATGATCCGTCGGCGCATTGGGATGGTGTTTCAGCGTCCGAATCCGTTCCCCAAATCGATCTACCAAAACATTGCCTTGGGGCTACGGGTCAATGGGTTTCAGGGAGATATCGATGCCCAGGTGGAGCGATCGCTCAATCAAGTGGGGTTGTGGAACGAAGTCAAAGACAAGCTGCGACAGAGTGCGCTCAATCTTTCGTTGGGACAGCAACAGCGCCTTTGCATTGCGCGGGCGATCGCCCTTGGCTCTGAGGTTGTCTTGATGGATGAACCCTGTGCATCATTAGACCCCATTTCGTCTGAGCGCATCAACGCACTGCTGAATGACATGAAACAGCACTACACCCTGATTGTGGTGACCCATAATCTAAAGCAGGCCGCGACCATCGCAGACTGGGTCGCATTTATCAACGTGGGCTATCGGGATGACAGTCGCAGAGGGTACTTAGCCGAGTATGGCCCGGTACCCGACTTTTTTGTGCAGCCCCAGCAACCCGAAACTCAAAACTATCTCTACTATGAGAACGCTTCACTCTGACGACTGAGAATCTGGGTATTTTTTTCTTGCATGTCCCAAAACCCTCTTTTCTTCGTAAACTTTGCCAGGGCGTGAAAGCACACGACCAAACAAATGTGAGTAGAATGGGGGCAATGTATGCAGTGAATAAAGCTGCCCCACATGCTGGGCCCAGATGATGGGATTGAGAAGCAGACGTGTGCATCTCCGGCGATGTCGTCTACACTACTTTCTCAATATCATGAGTGCCCCCTCGGTTTAGACACGACCTGTCGGGCAGGTGGACGATCGCCCCCCTGCGTTTCTTCAATATATTTCTAGACGTTCTCATGTCAGTTCTCTAATCAGGAAAAGCGTTTAGATCGTTCAGGTGCATCCCTCATTTTTTTTACGGATTTGAATTTGCATGGCAATTTTGCACGGTAGCTGGATTATTCCGCCTCAGGCTTCTCATCAACACATCCAACCCTCCTCCCAGTCTGCAACGCCCTCGCATTCATCATCCCTCCATGCGACGTTTTTTATTTGGGGAGAAGTCTGGCGGCGCGTCGATCCCTTCGTGCCCGACACCTCGATGCCTGCCCATCCCTACAGCATGTCGAGAGAAGAACTGGACACCTTCATCCAATCGCTTCAGGCGCAGTACGGGGTTGAGTGGCCCCAGGCAGATATTCAGTGGAAAACAGTGGCGATCGCCCTCCCCACCCATCGTGCAAAAAAAGGACGGGGCAAGAACGCCCAAGAGGCCATCTTCCCAGAACATTCGGCCTCCGCTCTATTTTCTGACGAGGGTGCAGACGAACCTAAAACCAAGAAAAAAACGAAGAAATCTGACGGGCCAACACTCCAACGATGGGCGGTATCT
>JAYKJC010000697.1:0-6701 GCA_035285885.1 Leptolyngbyaceae cyanobacterium
GAGATGTCAGAGACCGTTGGGTCAAACACAATGGCAAGCCGATTCGTATCCTTTGGACTGATGCGATACGCCTGGTAGTCACTGGGTCGCTTGAACACGGGGATGACGCAAGTCGATTTCATGATTGGGATTCTCCTAAGTTATGACTGCAAGGCTTCCATTAGAGCGGGCGAATCTGCAACAAATCCGAAGCACTGGTTGACGTTGTAGACCGTTGCTTTGAAACAAAAATCAGGGGAGGTCGTTGCGGTGCAGTCGCGCAAGAGGACGCAGTCGTACCCCAGGAAATTTGCGTCCTGAAGAGTCGCCATAACGCACTGATCCGCGTTGACCCCTGCGAACAAGAGGGTCGTTTTGCCCAGGTTCCGCAAAATGCTATCGAGGGGCGTGTCCCAAAATCCGCTCATTCGGTACTTATCAATGCAAATATCGTTCGATTCTTGAGGAAGCTCATCTACCACAGCAGCGGCCCAGCTATCTTTCGTGAGCACCGGAGCCTGATTTTTCGGTAAGGGATCGGCAAGCCCAACGCCTTTTCCGGTCGGGTTGTAAACATGACGCAGTCCGGCACTGATATTCAACAAGTCAGGACGATTGCCCCAGTTGACCCATAGCACCGGAATGGACTGTTGTCGGGCGATCGGCAGGAATTGCTGTAGCGGGGTGATGGGCTGACGAGCAGGGGAAACATCCACACCAATATGAGCCAGCCAGCCATCGGGATGGCAGAAGTCATTCTGCATATCAATCACGAGGATGGCGGTCTTGACCACATCCACAACCAGTCGTTTGGTATCGGTCGGCAGCTCAATCAAGCGAGGGGGCAGCGGAGGTCGGGAGATGTCGGCGATCGCCCCATCCACGTACCAGGCATTGGGCGGAGTTCCGAGAGGTGTGAGCGAGCGGTTCATCATGGGTCAGGAGAAGAGTCGAAGGAGTAGGGGTTAGCAGTTCGTCAGGAATATTCTGTTTCCTACGATGGGAGGGGCGATCGCGTCCGTATCTATCAGCACGAAATCTATTGGCACGAAATCTAACAGTCCAAAATCTACACAGACGACACACCACCCATCAGACACGACAGCTTACGCACCACAATAAACAATCAGGTCAATTTCGACATCGCCATACCCAGCCAAAGCAGTGACCCCAACTGTTGTTCGTCCCGGCAACTTGCCGTTCGTAAAGTACGAGGAGTAAATGCGATTCACAGCCTCATAAAATCGGAAATCAGTAATAAAAATTCTGGCCATGGCGACTCGGTCAAAGCTCGTACCCGCATGGTCAAGCACCCGCTGTAGGTTCTCCATGACCTGCTGAGTTTGGTCTTCAATGGGGCCTCGAATCACGTCTCCTGTTTCGGGATCTTCGGGTAATTGTCCGGTCACAAACAGAAATGCTCCAGCCCGCACTGCATGAGAATACGGGGCTACTGGAGGCAAGACATTATCGGGTAACGTGAGATGTTCGAACATCAATTAGCCATTTATTCAGAAACGACCATCTTCATGCCAACAGATCTTTTATTTGTGCCAACAGTTCTTCTCGCAAACGGAATCTCTGCCAACAGAGCCCTGGACATCAAGATGCTAGACGTTCGGACTCTAGCGTAGAAACAATCTAATCCCGAAAGCTGTTATTTCGGCTTAAGATTACACAGGGTTGAATGTAACGTTCTGTTAGAAGTTCACCATTCTATAGCGGCTTGCAACCGCTTTAAGTAAAGGTGTGTGTGGCGCGCCGCGCCGCACACACCTTTATTTAACCAACGTGCATAGCGCTGAAATAGCGCAGTTTCAAATACAGGGTGAAAGGTGGAGCGGACTGAGCCCACCCTCCCTTTTATTCTGTATGTCATCAATCCCTTAGAAAAGCGATAAACACTTAGAAAAGCGATAGAGCAATCCCACTCAAATTGAGGAATGCTAGAAATGCGATTTTGTGCAATGACGACCGCATCAAGTGATCAGGCCCCCCTACAATCAAGACGACTGATTTTTAAACAGGCTTCGATACTATGACCACCTCTATGGTTACGATTGAGCACGCACTCGTCTGCCGCAACAACCACTATGAAACCCAATCCATCCAGGTAATTGATGGCTGGATTACTGACGTTGCTCAACCTCCGTCGAGTTGCCCCACCCCCATGAATGAAGGCATCCATCACGCAGAAAGCCGCATTGATGCCACGGATCAGCTCCTCCTTCCAGGTTTTGTAAATGCACATACCCATTCGTCTGAACTCTGGTGTCGGGGCTACATTCCCCCCTTGCCTCTCGAACTCTGGTTAGCCGAACTCTATGACATAGAGGTGCGTGAGCCAGAGCAGATTTATCTGAGCGCACTGGGCACGGCGGTGGAAACGCTCCTTTCGGGTGGAACAACGGTCGTCGATCATCTCGTTCCAATTCCTGGAAAAGAAATTGAATCTGTCGCTGCCGCTGCAAAGGCGTATCAAGAGATTGGGATTCGAGCCTTCATTGGGCCATTGCTTCAAGATGAGCCAATGGAGGCGGCTATCCCAACAGGCAAGGGGCGCTCCTCCACGGTTGTCGATCCGGCTCATACCCGAAACACCCTCTCAATTCTGGAGGAGGCAATTCAATCCTTCCATCAGCCTGAGCAGGGGGTGTTTATCATGGCGGCACCCACGGGAATGCAACTTTGTTCTGATGCCTTTTTTGAAGGATGCGTTGAGCTGAGCGATCGCCACTCTCTTTGTCGTCATACGCACTTGCTCGAATCAAAAGCGCAGAAAATGCTGGCTCACGAGAAATATGGATGTACGGCAGTTCAGCATCTTGATAAATTAGGATTTTTGGGCGATCGCACCTCTCTGGCCCACTCCATTTGGCTGGAAGAAAGCGACATCCAAACATTGGCACGCACCCAATCCACCGTCGTTCACAATCCCCTCAGCAATCTCCGGTTAGGCAGCGGCATCGCTCCCTTGCTGCGCTATCGGCAGGCTGGGGTAAATGTCACCTTCGGGTGCGATGGGGCGGCGAGCAACGATTCTCAAGATGTGTTGGAAGCCATCAAAATCGGCACCCTGCTGCACAACACGACCGATTTTGATTATCGAAACTGGATCACCCCCCAAGAAGCGGTTCGAATGGCGTCCCTCGGGGGCGCAAAGGGCTTAGGCATGGGCGATCGCCTGGGCACCATTGAGGTCGGCAAACTGGCTGATTTGGTCTTATACAACTTGAAATCTCTGTCGCTCTTGCCCCGCACCGATCCCATCGGCTTGCTCGTCATGGGGCGTCCGGTGCAGACCGTCGAGCATGTCTGGGTGAATGGGCGTCAGGTAGTTAAGCACGGACAGGTGACGACAATTGATGTGGAAGCCCTGAAAAAAGAACTCTACAATCGCAGTCAGTGGAGTAAAGCATCGGGGCGATCGCCCTCTCGGGCCAAGATTGAAGCCCACTATCGCTCAGTGATGGGGCTTCCTGAATAGGGTTTCCTGATAGGTTTCCTGAATAGAGATTTCTGAATAGAGACACATACTACACAATGGTCAATGGTGTGAATTATTGGTGTGAATCACTGGTGCGATAGAGGCTTTAGACATGAATTTTGGATCTCCTTATTTTCTTTATGCGATCGCCATTGCGACTCTCCTCATCTACGTTCCATTCATGGCGGTGGGATACGCCCGCTTGCAGGTGGGGTACGATATGTCATCTCCCAGAGCCATGCTGGAAAAGCTTCCTCCCTTTGCCCAGCGAGCCACCTGGGCCCACGAAAATGCATTTGAGGCGTTTATCCAATTCTCGGCGGCTGCGTTTATGGCCTATTTGACGGGGCAACAGTCAGAATTAGCAATTGGGGCGGCGATCGCCCATCTGGTTGCTCGACTGCTTTATCCGCTGTTTTATATTCTGGACATCCCGCTGTTGCGATCGGCGATGTTTGCCATCGGCTCCCTTAGCACCTATACCCTTTTTGCCCTTAGCCTGCTTAGCGTCACCCGCTAAAAAAATCAGCAAAGCTCAGCCGTCAGCAACTTGAAGCGTCGTGCGCGGCGGTTAAGTGCTATCTCGTGCTGACTTCGCCTCCAAATTACTATAGATAAAGTGGGGGTCTTCCTTTATAGTGAACCCTGAACGGACATGAACGTTTAGTGGGTCATCCCACACAACCATTCAAAACATCAGGTGTTGCTGAATTTAGGTATGAAATTGAATCCCTGATCTATGAATCGACCGCTGTAGGGGCATGGCATTGCCATGCCCCTACGAAAATCATCCCTCAACTCAGCAACACCATAAAATACGCACCTCTCATTTAATTCGCTTATGGCTTCGACTTACTCATTTGATGTTGTCAGCGATTTTGATCGACAAGAACTCGTCAATGCGCTGGATCAAGCCCGACGAGAAATCAAAAGCCGCTTTGACCTAAAGGACACAAAAACTGAAATCGACCTCGGAGAGACATCCATTACGATTGAGACCGACAGCGAGTTTACGCTGCAATCGGTACATACCGTGATGCAAACCAAGGCAGCGAAGCGCGATTTGTCACTCAAAATTTTCGATTACGGTGAAATTCAGTCGGCTAGCGGTAGCCGTGTGCGGCAGGAAATCACCCTCCGCAAAGGCATTGAGCAAGATCTGGGCAAGAAAATCACCAAGCTCATTCGAGACGAGTGTAAGAAAGTTCAGGCGTCCATCCAGGGAGACTCCGTTCGGATTTCTAGTAAATCGAAGGACGATCTCCAAACAGTGATGCAGCTTCTAAAGCAAGAAGAGTGGCCCGTTGCCCTCCAATTCACGAATTATCGGTAACCTCCTGCACTTTAGACTAGGTTGGATAAAATGCCGTATGTAGTAGGAGCAAGGCAATGCCTTGCCCCTACCAGTCGCTTAAAGTTGCGCTTAGTCCAAACATCAATAACTTTAAAATTTCTGAGGTTCTAATGAAACTGGGCGTGCAGATATGATCTGCACGCCCAGTTTAAGATTTCATTGATTAGCGATTACATTCGCCTAACCCTCAGGTTGCCTCGAACCAGCGCTCAAACAGGCCACCCACGACTCGTGAACTGCGTCCAACGAATCGATTCACAGAACGCTTCAACAATTGCTTCCGTTTCCACAGTTCGTACCGACGTTCAAAGTGTTCGCCCTCCGTTTGCAGGGCAGAGAGTCCGTCTAAGAGCAAGACGAGCGTCCACACGAAGAAAAAGATGCCTGGCCCGACCGCAAGCATTAAAAACAACCAGATGGGAGTCCCAATTTGAAACAGGAGGCCAAAGCTGATTAATGTAAAGCCACCCACTAACGCATACCGGATGGCGTGTTGACGAAATTGGACTTTGCGATATCGGCAGAAATCTTCACGATCTCTGGGATCATTGCGCATGAGCTGCCATTCATCTTCTGCCCGCTGAATGTCTTGGGCACTGAGTCCTAGCTCGTCGGCAATTTCAAAGAGCTGTTGACGGGTCAGTTCTCCGGCTTTGGCCTGACGGGCGATCGCCAGATTCAAAATTTCTTGAACTTCTTCACTGCTGTAAAGTTTGGGCATAGGTCGTATGTCCGATGACGAACAGTTTAGGGAGGAGCCTTAAGCTTCTCACATTCTTCATACTAGACTGAATTACCGATAAATGACTGGCGGTGAAACCGAACACAATTTATACGGGCAGTTTTTTAATCAGGGATACAGAATCTAGAATTCAGGATTCAGAATCCAAAATCTAAAATCTAAGCAGACAATCGGTTGCTGAGGGCGTGACGCGCCTGCTCCCGATCATCAAAGTGAATCTTTTCCGTTCCTAGAATTTGGTAATCTTCATGGCCCTTGCCCGCAATCACCACCCCGTCACCGGGTTGTGCAGAGGCGATCGCCCGCTGAATGGCCTCGGCCCGATCGCCCAAGACAAGGGTGTTTGTGTCGGCTGGAATGCCCGTCATGATGTCATCCAAAATCTGCTGAGGATCTTCGGTGCGGGGATTGTCGGAGGTGACAATGGACTGATCAGCCAACCGGGCGGCGATCGCCCCCATCTTGGGTCGTTTGGTGCGATCGCGATCGCCCCCACAACCAAACACACAGATCATTCGCCCAGCAATAAACGGACGTGCCGCCTTCAGCAAATTCTCCAACCCGTCAGGCGTGTGGGCATAGTCCACAATGACGCTGATGTCTTGGTCGGGCGTCACGCTGATTTTTTCCATGCGACCCGGCACCCCTGAGAAATGAGGCAGCTCGGCCACAATTTGCTCTAGATCGACACCGAGGGACTGCACTACACCGACGGCAGCAAGCAGATTCGCCAGATTAAACTGACCCACCAGCGGAGACGTAAAGGGCTGTTCTCCCAAGGGCGTATGCAAAATCCCGCTGACCCCATCGGGCTTGTACGTTAAATCAGTGGCGTAAAGATCAGCCGAAGCCTCTCCATTCGTGCCATCTTGAGTGGCGCTATAGGACCAGACCTCTGGGCCATTCGTGCCCCGCTGTAGAGCCTGGATAAGCTTCTGCCCATAGGGATCGTCTTGATTGACAACGGCTCGACCCCGTAAATAATGCGGCTGAAACAGTTGCGCCTTTGCCGCAAAGTAATCCTCTACGTCTTTGTGAAAATCAAGGTGATCCTGGGTCAGATTGGTGAAGGCCGCAACCTCAAACGGACAGCCCAACACGCGCTTTTGGGCGAGGGCATGGGAACTCACTTCCATGAC
>JAYKJC010000698.1:0-6535 GCA_035285885.1 Leptolyngbyaceae cyanobacterium
AAGGGGCGATCGCCCCACCCAAAACTCTTAAGGCCCCACCCAAAACTCCTAAGTTTGAGATTCTGTTTTTAACGGAAAATCAAGATTTTTATCGCATTTGACTGGAATGATGCTAGATTATCGGCAACAATCGTGTCGCTTTTGACATCAAGGTCATTGTCGATGCAAGTCGCATTTACCGCTCGGTTTTTATTGGAGTACTACCGTGACCCCTACGTCCTTACAAAAACACTCTGAGTTGCAAGCTGAGGTTGCACGACTCCGTGAAGAACTCATGATGAGAGACCAACTCGTTCAGCAGCTTTCGCAAGAACTGTTTCGAATGGTCAAGGGGGTTGGCAGTTCTCCTCAGTCAGAACCCTCAGAGACTCATCAGAATGAAGTTCGTTCTCTTCGCCAGCAGTTGAGAAGCGTAGAAACGAAAGTCGAATCCTATGCAGAGCAGATTGCGAAGAAAGATGCAGAAATTGCAGCGCTGAAGCAGTCCGTTGCCGAGATGCGCGATCGCACTGAAATGCTCCAGCATGTTGTTCATGAAATGCCTCGGGTGTACAAAGAAAAGTTTGCAGAGCGCATGGTTCCGATTCGAGAAAAAGTCGCCCGCATTCAAAAAGAGAATCGACAGCTACATGCAGAATTGCAAAGCGTCAGCTATCGGCTTGCGGTGCGCAATCGCCGCATTGCTCAATTGGATTTACCCAATTTTCCTAAAGTCGCGCAATCGGTTGTCGCTGTCCCCAGCCTCAGCGATGTCTGATTAACCGTCACTGTCGAAGAAGTGATGGTGGCTTCGACTCCGCTCAGCCAGCATTATTTTTGTATTCGTACTGATGGGTTGTGTAAATGAGAGGCGCACAGCGCCTCTCATTTTTTTTGGGTTAAAGGCTTCGCTATGGGCATGAACAGTTTTTGAATCGTGGTTAGATTCAGCGACACTCCTATGGAGGAAGGATACGTGTCTTTCTGTAAGTACGTCCCATGAATCTTGTCCCAGAGCTTAAAATTACCGCCAAAATTTTTGGATTCGACGGAGTTGCTGTGGTGCCACGCATGGTCGTGAGGCAAAATCAGCCACGGGGCGATGAGCGCGTATAGCCACGGATAGCGGAATTGATCAGGCCGTAAAGAAAAAGAACTGTGTCGCCACAGATCAAGAACTGCCGTCAGGCTGACTCCAAACACATATCCGCCTGGATGCGCTAGAACCATGATCATCAGGGCATGTACCCACAGGTAAACGATTAAAAAACTGCTCCACAGGGTATTTCGCGAGGTGCCCAACACGTCCATTTGAGTAACGCTGTGGTGAACCTTATGGGCGTTCCACAGCCACGGATGATGTAGCCCTCGATGATTCCAGTAATAGAGATAATCCACACAGACAAAACTAAGCGAGAACTGCCAGCCCCATCCCAGGTGGATCGCGTTTTCCCATGACGGAACGATCCAGCTCCAGAGGCGATAGATGACTGTCACCTGTAAGGCTGGAATAACGATACCCTGGGTGATCAGTCCCAGCCCGTCAAGTATCCAGTCTGCTTTAGATTTGTCGGCATAGCTCCCGATACTCCAGTGCAGAAGCTTAAGCGATCGCCCAAGCAACTGCCCAAGCAACTGCCCACTAGGGTGGCTGAGGCTGAGCTGAGAGTGCTGGGAGGGATTGGATGGGCTGTCAGCGGATTTTCCAATCGCTGAGCTAGAGAAAGCCGTACAGCCAACCAACAGGGCAAAGGCGAGAAATACAAGCATGGGTGGAAATAGGATGACGCCTATGGATAGTTCACCACATAGGGAGAAGGCATCGGTTCAGCCTCGCCTGCACTCACAAGCGCTTGATACACAAATGCCGCAACATCGGCCCGAGTGGCATTTTGAGAAGGATTGAGTCGATTAACATCGGGATAATTGACCACAATCCGCTGTTGGGTGGCAGCGGCGATCGCCCCCACAGCCCAAGAGGGAATCTGTCCAGCATCAGCATATTTATTCAGCGCCGCAGGTTGACCGTTTGCCAACTCTAACCCGCTCGCCAGAGACACCAACACCTCTGTCCGGGGAATTTGCGCACTGGGGCGGAAAACTTGCCCTGGATACCCCGACAAGAACTGCCCTCGATAGGCCGTTTGAATGGCACTGTATCCCCAAAACGACGGATCAACATCCACAAATTCAATGCCAGGTCTTTCTGGCGCTGGAGAAAAGGCTTTGTTGATAATGGCCGCAAACTGTGCGCGAGTCACGGGTTCATTCGGGCGATAGGTTCCGTCTAAAAAGCCCCCAATCACGTCTCGTTCCGCGAGGGCATTGATATAGGCTTCCGCCCAGTGCCCCTGAACATCTGGGAAGCCCGTTTGAGGAATATCGCGGGCTACAAATTCTACATTTCCCGATATCTGGCTGGGGTCAATGTCGTTACCCACGGCCACGATTGTGTTACTGCGCGTCGCATTGTAGATGGCAAATCGACCATTCTCGCTGATGATGTTCTCACCCGGATCATCGTCGCTGGTTCCTAAGTCAGGCTGAGCATTGGCGATCGCCACAACTCCATCTCGTTCGTTCTGTTGAATGATATTTTGGCGAAGAATGGGGCGTGCCTGATTAGAAACGACGATTCCATCAACGTTTTCAAAAATCAAATTTTCTTCAATCAATGGGGCCGCATTATCTCCGACAGCAATAGCAAACCCGGTATCGCGAAATTCGTTGTCTTCAATCACCCCTTGGGCATTCCGAACCACGGCAATGCCGTTGCCATCGTTTCGGAAAAAGATATTGTCTTCAATCGTAGGCGTTGCCGTACCCGTGACAAATATTCCATCCCGCAGACTATTCGAGAGGGTGCTATTTCGAATGACCGGGTCAGCCGATTCAATCCAAATGCCCGTTCCTCGGGAAAGGGGATTGGTGACCGTAACACCCCGAATCTGACTATCTTCTAACGCGAGAATCGTCACATTTTGGCGCGCAAAGGTCGGGCTAATGAGGGCACCCCCACCGAGAATCAGAACCGTTTGCCCATTGGTTGATTCATCGCCCCTCAAAATGACATCCGGTGGAATGGTAATGGGAAAAACTTCTCCACTCTCGGCGGTGTAGCTACCGGGAGCAAGCTGGATGACCGAATTTTCTGGTGCTTGGCTCACGGCATAGGAAATAGTGCGGAAAGGGACATTTTCCCGACCCCGATCTGGCGCATCTTCTCCCAGCGCCGGATTCACATAAAAGACTCTGGCGTTAGCCGGAATTTGGGCGAGGGGACTGGATGCCGACTGAGCATTCGCTTGGTGGAGCATCACCGCACTGTCTACGAACAATGTGGCTGACATTAGTCCAACAAGGGTGGCTATATAACGGTGTAGTTGCATCGATCCTGCATTCCTTTGTTCACGAAACGGAGTAATGATGGCGAAACGGGGTTATGAAAACGGTGTACTGATCAGGGTAAAGGGTAGGTCTTAACAAGCAATGATCGTGAGGGGTAAACCTGCACGCTCAACTCGCATGATTGACTACTCCTACTGACTGATTGCGATATGCAAACAGATAGACGCTGTAGAGTAGCGGGCAGCGTTACTGTAAGCTGACAATCCTGATTCTGCTTGTAATACTTACACAAGCTTAATAATTTAGAAATACGCATTGATCCAGTTGAATTTCAAGCACATCTGCGTCGTTCATTTAAATCGCAGGCGCGTATTATATCTTCAACACAATACATTGAGTTATTCCCCGACACGATAACGATTCTGTTTATCTTAAAGTTATGAAACTGCGTGGTTCTCTTCCATCAATGGCTCGTCGATCCCCCGTCAATTCCCTCATCAAGAAGGGTGTCAATTGTCTGCGGCAATTTTCCCTGGCGGTTGCGGGGGGTGGCTTGCTGGCCTGGGCAGCTCTGGCGTCTCCATCCGATGCAGCCGAGCGGGTCGTCTTCAAATATCGTTGGATGCAGCGGGCAATTCCCGTCGAAGATTTATCGGTGTTTGCAGAAACAGGGGAGTCCTCGCAGCAACTTGAGCACTATCTCGATGCCCTCGGCGATGATGCGGATACCTTTCAGCGGGTGCTCACGCGTCAAATTCAGATCGATCCGCGTCTACTCGATCGAGGACTCAATCATCCGCTCGGTCATCTGGCGCTAGATCAAATCAGCCCTATCTTTCACACGGCATCGGGAGAAAGCGATCGCCAAGCACTCCGAGCGGCCCTGGTGTTGTCAGCGAGTGATGATGAGCACATCAGCATCATCGAACTACTCGAAACCTACCCCACTCAGGAGATTCATGTTGAGGGCGATCGCCTGGTTGAAGCGTATGACGACATTGAGCGATTGCGCGATCGCCTGGAACGGTGGACCGCATGGCTATAGCGCCAGAGGGTAACCCCGCACATGTACGTAACAAACTTGCATACCGCTGTACGACAAAAGGAACGCCCATAAGAAATACCTAGAAAAATTGCCCAGAAAAGCAGGCCATTACTTGGAGGGCGTGCTTTTCTGGGCAATTCTATTCAAGTCAGTACTTCAATCAGTGCTACGATTCACGCCAGAATGTGGAATATTCCAGCCAAGACCTTCAGAAATTCATGTCAAGATGCAGGTCAATTAATAGGCGAGAGTTTCAAGCGTTTCCCGTAGATAGGCAATGACTAACTCGTCAGACGTGGATGATTTGACCGATGAAGCCGTAGATGGCTTAACCGACGAAGCATTGTCTGACTGCTGCTGCCAACGCTTAAACCCTGAACTGGTCGAAATAGCACGCTTCAGGCTTTCCCATGTGGGTGCCCCATCTGTATTTCCGTTCCGTGCGAGTGAAGCTGGACTAGTCATATCGGTTCCTCTATGTCGCTTCTACAATAATTTTGGTCGATGTACTCTTGAATGCCCAAGGTCTTGGTGCAATCTTAACCTAACTTAGATCTCAGTGCATTGACGTGTCGAGTTATACCCTTTCTACATAAACGCTTCGGGGGTGAGTTCGCTCGCTGTCACGCCTTTGAGTACACCCACTACATCATCACCCGTTTCGATGAGGGTATTCTCACCCTGTTGTCGAATGTTAATGTTGCCTAGACTGAGGTTACCGCCCAGACGAATGCGATCGGTTCCGATGCGAAAATCAGTGACTTTAGTATGCCCTGCCCCCGGCAGCAGCACAAAAATATCGCGTCCATCGTTGCCCGTCACCCGGTTAAGTCCTCGACCACCCCGGATTACATCGCGCCCTCGTCCTCCTTTCAACAGGTCATCTCCGGTGCCACCAGAAATGCGATCGCGCCCTCGTCCACCAGAAATTTCATCATTACCCGCACGACCAAAGAGGCGATCGTTGCCTTTGAGCCCATTGACGATATTGTTCATTCTGTCGCCCATCATGCGGTCTGCTTTGCTGCTTCCTCGCATGCTGACTGACGGCGGATTGAAGGAAGGGCCGTTGGTGTTGGGTGAGCTTGTCCCAGATTCGAGACTCGCTTCGGGCGTAGCCTCAGGAGCGGATGTACTGGAGGGCACCGTGACATTCTCAACAGGCTGAGGGTTGGGTGCTGGGGTACTGGGTTGAGGGTCAGTCGTCGATGGAGCCGTGGGTGCTGGGGGTGTTGGGGTCGCCTCGATGGTTCCTTTGCCAAAGACCTGCGTCCAATAGTGATAGTAATTGACTGAGCCTGTGTCGTTTTGCATGTAGTAGTAGCCGATGCCAATTTCGTTGTAATTGGCGTTTAGCATGTTGGCTCGGTGTCCAGGACTGTTAATCCATCCATCGACCACCTGTTGTGGCGTACTGTAACCCGCAGCAATGTTTTCTCCGACAAATCCAGTTTCATACCCGGCACTGTTGGTGCGACTTGAAGGGGTCGATCCATCCTTTCCGGTATGGCTGAAAAAATCCTGCTGCGCCATATTCTGAGTATGTTGATCCGCAGCTTCTTCTAAGTTCCGATCAATGGTGAGTGGCCCTAATCCATTTTGCTGGCGAAATTCATTCGTCAGTCTTAGAACCTCGCTTTCAAATTGAGCATTTAGCATATGTTCCTCTCAAAAATATTTAATGTGATGACAGTTCTTATGGGCGACTCTTATGGGCAACGATCCTGTCTGAAAGGATCGGGTAGGCCACGAGTTGCATGACGTGTTGATTTAACACACCCGTATATAGCCACAGCCATTGGGCTGAGGACATTTTGGTGGGTGCTCACTGCACGCTCGCAAAAAGTCTGTGGTCTAATTTTGTTGTGAGAATAGGTTGGTAGAAGTGGACGCCTAGGACGGCAGATGCAGCGGTAGATGTGTCGAGATGCCCGTCAGTAGATGTATTTTTTACGACGTTACTTCAATGATCCTGTTCCCAATCTTATCAGCAGAAAATCTTTGAGGAGTAGGCGATCGCCCGGAATAACTCACAAACTCCACCCTACTCAGTCCGCCTAAATACGTAATCAAAAGTTTTTTTATACCCAACTTACCCATTGAAACAGGCAGGCGCACTACAGAGGCTTGCAAGCGCATTAAGCACAAAAACTAGTGGAGTGG
>JAYKJC010000699.1:0-6633 GCA_035285885.1 Leptolyngbyaceae cyanobacterium
TGTCTTGGATTCTTTTGGATATCCTCTTTAATCGAGTCCAAATCGATGTAGCGGTCTGATACATTAATCAAACTATCACTGGTCATGGAGCGGAGGCTGACAACCTCGACTCTAACGCCTCGATAGCTCACCGAGTCAACCGCATAGGCCAAATCGCCATCGCCACTGACTAGAACGGCTGTGTCATAGGACCCAATCAGTGCCATCATGTCCACCGCAATTTCAACGTCCAAATTAGCCTTTTTCGAGCCGTCAGGCAGTTGAACTAAATCTTTAGAAATGACCCGATACCCGTTACGGCGCATCCAGAGCAAGAAGCCCTGTTGCTTCTCGTTTGTGCGATCGACCCCTGTATAGAAAAATGATCTCAAGAGACGAGATCCGTTGGTCAACCGACACAGCAACTTTGTGTAGTCGATTTCAATCCCCAACTGTAGAGCCGCATAAAACAAGTTTGAACCATCAATAAAAATTGCAACACGACCCCGATTTTCTAAAACTTGCTCAGGGGTGAAGATTGTACTGGTTTCAAAGTTATCGCTGATCATAGAGTGATGTTCCTTTTTTTGTTAAAAGAGATTTAATTAAAAGCTGAATTGAGCGTTGCACTCGTCGATGCAATAAGGAAAACGTGTTTGGAAATTAGGGCATCACTTTAATGAAGAAGATTGGAATGTCAGAGTTGTTTTGAATGGTTGTTTTGACTGTAAGAGGACTCAGACCAATATTACTGTCTGCACCATGACATGATTATTCAGGAAGTTCCAATTTTTGAAAGATTGGTTTGGGATCACCAAGTTTCTGCCCTCCTTCTAGCGTTCCCCAAGTGCAGTGTTTCGTAAAGTCGAAGGGTTGGATGGCATCAACAGAATTGAAATCTATTGCATAGCCAAGCTGCTGATAAACGGCATTGCTCAAATTTGGAATGATTGGAGAGAGGAGATACGCCGAAAGCCGAACAGATTCCAAGACAGAATATAAAATCTCATGAACCTGTTCGAGATTCCCCTGCTTATACAAACTCCAGGGAGCTTGCTCATCGATATATTTATTGCTGGCTCGAACCAACGATAGAACAGCCGTGCATCCGGTACTAAAGGACATCCGAGAGAAGGCATCAACAACGGTTTCACCGAGAGATGCACCACTGAGTTTGAGCACATTGTCATTCGAAATATCGTCAGGATGAACAGACGGAACGGTTCCGTCGCAATACTTGTACACCATCTTCAGGGTGCGGTTAAGCAAATTCCCTAAATCATTGGCTAACTCAGCATTCAGAATGTTAACGAATCGGAGTTCGCTAAAGTCGCCATCCCGACCAAATTCAATTTCTTTGATGAAGTAATATCGGACTGCATCTGAGCCATACTTTTCAGTTAGCTCAACGGGGTCGAGCACATTTCCGAGACTTTTGCTCATTTTTTGCCCGTCTTTCGTTAAAAATCCGTGTCCAAACACACAATCTGGCAGGGGTAAATCTGCGGACATCAACATGGCTGGCCAATAAACGGCATGAAACCGGAGAATATCTTTACCAATCAGATGGGTTTTAATTGGCCACCACGTCTTGAGAGCATTGTCGAGGGTCGGGTCATCATCGGGATTAAGGAGAGCCGTGACATACCCCAATAAGGCGTCAAACCATACGTAGAGGGTATGGTTCGGATCAGAAGGAACGGGGAACCCCCAATCTAAGTTGACTCTTGAAATGGAAAAGTCTTGTAGCCCTCGTTCAACAAAGCTGAGAACTTCATTTCGACGAATCTCGGGCTGAATAAAATCTGGTTTCTGAGCGTATAGCTCTTCTAATTTTGACTGGTAATTAGAGAGCCGAAAAAAATAGTTTTGCTCATCCCGCCATTCTGCTTCTAGATTGGGGTGAAGCGGGCAGTGATTATTGTCGAGCAAATCTCGCTTTTCCTTAAATTCTTCACAGGCAACGCAGTAATACCCTTGCTGCTGTCCTAGATAAATATCTCCTTTGTCTAAAACCCGCTGAAAAAAGTCTTTCACGATCGCCTCATGACGGGGTGCTGTTGTCCGGCTGAATCGATCGTATTGGATATTTAACTTCTCCCAGAGTGACTCGAAACTTTTGACAATTAAATCACAGTGATCTTGGGGCGATCGCCCCAGCTTCTCAGCCGTCCGCTGAATCTTTTGACCATGTTCATCTGTGCCTGTGATTGAGAGAACGGGAAGCCCTTGGAGTCGATAAAATCGAGCCAAAACATCAGCTGCAATGGTTGTATAGGCACTCCCCATGTGGGGAACATCGTTGACGTAGTATAGCGGTGTTGTAATTGAAAAAGTATCAGAATATTTTGTGGTCAGTCCCATGATGCAGCCAAGCGATTTAAAGAATTTGTTTTTAATTATTTTCTATTATGTGACCAATTAAAAAAGGACGAAATTAACGAATAAAGTCACCTTACGAACGAAATCATACACTGTCCGGAGCAACTTCACCCAATCATCGATGCCACCACGAATGCCGACATCAACTGGCTCAAATTTCTAACTCAGATTTAAGTGAGGATATCAGCCAAAGAATGCTCCGAGTTCCGTACATTCTCTGATGTTCTGGCTATCTAAATTTGTTTTTTTAACATCCTATCTCTTTATAGTAGGGGGTACTTGAAGATATAGGGCGAACATTTATGTTTTCAACAGATCAGCAAAGGGGAGGATGGTCATCCTTTCCGCAATCATTTATTAAAGTTATCTCACTCATTGAGTAGAGGTATACCGATATTTGTAGGTCTCTGTGTTGAAGGCTTGCGCAGAAATAAACGCTCCAGAACTCCAGAGAAAGGGGCGGTAGGTTGAGTCCGCTGCCCCTTTCCAGGATTTCGAGAGGGTTATTTTCTTGCTCATCCGTACACCGCCCTGGGGGTATGGTTAAGCGGGGGTGTGAGGCGTAGCGCTGCGGGATCGCTCTAGACCGTTCGATTAGCCAATGACGAAATTGACGAGTTTCCCTGGAACAACAATCACCTTCTTAATGGGTTTATCGGCGATATAGCGCTGTGCAATCTCAGACTCACGAGCAAACGCTTCGAGGGCGGCTTTGTCAGATTGCGCAGGAACCTGAATCGTTCCTCGTGTCTTGCCCATGATTTGAATAACCAGAGAAATCTCATCCACCACAAGAGCGCTGGGATCAACGGCTGGCCAGGGCTGATGGTGAATGGAGTCAGTCCCGCCGAGCTGATGCCACAGTTCTTCGGTGATGTGGGGAGCAAACGGAGCCAGCAACACCAGCAGGATTTGGATGCCCTCGGCGTAGGCTGGGGAATCGACACATTTGGCATCATTCAGGGCGTTGCTTAATTTCATCAGCTCAGACACCGCCGTGTTGAACTGATAGTCGCCTTCGATGTCTTCTGTGATTTCCTTGATCGCCGTATGGGTGGCTCTACGCACCTCTTTTTCTGCTTTACTCAGATTCTCCGCAGGCGGAAGCTTGACAGCCCTCACAGAACCTTCCTGAGCCGAAAAATCAGTGGCTAAGCGCCAAACCCGATTTAAGAAGCGGAATTGACCTTCAACGTCCGCATCGTCCCATTCCAAATCTTTTTCGGGCGGTGCTTTAAACAGGATGAACATGCGAGCCGTATCCGCTCCGTATTTCTGCAAAACATCTTCCGGGGCGACGCCATTGCCCTTTGATTTAGACATCGTGGCGTAGAGACGCTCTAGGGGTTCTCCGGTGTCGGGATCAGTGGGATTGTCGGGATCGCTGACCAGAGCAGACGGTACCCATTGATCGTTTCCACCCTTATTGGGATTGCGGTAGGTTACCCCCTGCACCATGCCCTGAGTCAGGAGACGAGTAAAGGGTTCCTTGCACGTAAGGAGTTGGCGATCGCCCAAAAATTTCGTAAAGAACCGAGAATACAGCAGGTGCAAAATGGCATGTTCGATGCCGCCGACGTACTGATCCACAGGCATCCAATCATTCGCCTTTTTGGGATCAAAGACCTGCTCGTCATTCTTCGCATCACAATAGCGCAGGTAATACCAGGACGAATCGATAAACGTATCCATCGTGTCGGTTTCACGCTTTGCAGGTTGCTGACACTTGGGGCAATCGACGTTGACCCAGTGGTCAAGCTTCGCTAGGGGAGACGCTCCCCGGCCTGAAAATTCAACATCTTCCGGTAACACCACAGGAAGCTGATCGTCTGGAACCGGAACCGTTCCACAGGATGGGCAATGGATCACGGGGATCGGAACCCCCCAATATCGCTGACGGGAGATCAGCCAATCGCGGAGGCGATAGGTGACCTGAGCTGTGCCGATGTTCTTTTCTTCTAAGTACTCAATCACCCGTGTCTTTGCATCGGGCACGTTCAGTCCGTTTAATGGGCCTGAATGTTGGAGTACTCCAGACGTGTTATCAACAAACGCTTCAGATAAGGGTTCAGCCTCGTCTGTTTCCGAGTCAGCGGGAAAAACCACCTGAACAATGTCCAACCCAAACTGTGTGGCGAATTCAAAGTCCCGAGTATCATGGGCTGGAACCGCCATGATCGCGCCAGTGCCGTAGTCCATAAGGACGTAATCAGCAATCCAGATCGGAATTTCCTTGCCATTGACAGGGTTAACTGCAGAACCACCCGTAAAGACGCCCGTTTTAGTGCGATCGTCTGCTGTCCGCTCGATTTCACTCTTTGAGGCCGCTTCGGTTTGGTAGGCTTGCACAGCAGCCCGTTGAGCGTCTGACGTGACGGATTCTACCAGGGGATGTTCGGGCGAAAGCACCATAAAGGTTGCGCCCCAGAGCGTATCTGGGCGGGTTGTAAAAATCGGGATGCTGTCGCCTGCTGTCGTCTTAAATTCGACCCGTGCTCCGGTCGATTTACCAATCCAGTTGGCCTGCATGGTTTTGACCCGTTCGGGCCAGCCGGGGAGAGTCTCCAGGTCGGCAAGCAGTTGCTCGGCGTAGTCCGTAATTTTCAGAAACCACTGGCGGAGAAATTTCTTCTCAACGAGAGCGCCCGACCGCCACGATCGCCCTTCACTATCAACCTGTTCATTCGCTAACACGGTTTGGTCAACGGGGTCCCAGTTCACCGCTGCTTCTCGCTGATATGCGAGCCCAGCATCTAAAAACTGGAGGAAGATCCACTGAGTCCATCGATAGTAATCCGGTGAACAGGTTGCAACTTCGCGATCCCAGTCATAGGACAGTCCCAATCGCTTGAGCTGCTGGGTCATTTGGGCGATATTCTCATAAGTCCACTTGGCGGGATGAATGCCGCGCTTAATGGCGGCATTTTCAGCGGGTAGACCAAAAGCGTCCCACCCCATGGGATGAAGCACCCGATACCCCTGCATCCGCTTGATGCGGGCGATGACATCCGTGATGCTGTAGTTCCGCACGTGCCCCATGTGGAGATTGCCTGACGGATAGGGAAACATCGACAGGGCGTAAAATTTAGGCTTACTCGTGTCTTCTGGCGTTCGATCGAGCCCTTGGTCAGCCCAAGATTTTTGCCATTTTTCCTCAATCTCGACAGCGTTGTAGCGGGACTCCACAGGAGAACTCCTCCATGACATTTGCAGGTTTACAGGGGATGCAGATGGTGACGATACCTTGCCTGGGGTGGGAACTGGAGTTTTTCCAAATTGGATTGGGTGTCGCGAGGTATCGCTCCATAAAGCGGTTTGAACCGCGATGAGCAACACATCTGCATTAGAGATTCTAAAGCATCAGTTGCCTACCATCGTATCGTTGGACCAAAGGGAATAGGGAATTCTCAAAAAAGTTAGAGCGGTGTGCAAATAGATAAAGCACAGGTAAGGGGCTTAATCCCTTTGTTCACGGGTTGATTGTGTATGTGACCCATTAGCAAACCGCTATAGGTAGGGGACGCCAGTCAGACTAGATGGGCGGGTAGGTATAACCTGCCCGCCCATCTAGTCTTCAACCCAACTTCTTCAACATGAGGGGACGTCGGTGTTGATCAGGTCTCCTCTGATCCATCCACGGGCTTGTCCTCGAATATCAATAAAGTACCAGACGTAGCGATCGCCAGTATTGTATTGCTTTTGAGTCACCGTGACCTCAGTGCATTGCAGAAGCGTCGCGACAACGGCGCTACTGGTGGTGGAAGGGCGATCGCGCAAGTTTGCTGAGCGAGTCGTAATCTGCGCTTGGGTAGGCACAGCAAAGTCATTCCCCATGTACCCCGTAGAGGGAGAATCGTTAAATCCGATGTCACTCCCCGATGGGTTAAATCCATTGGCGCGATAGACCTGGCTGCCATTGCTCCAAAGCTGAAGTTCCGTGGCTCGATTTGAACTGACAGTGGCAAACGCTTGATAGGGTCCTTGCGTCGCCGCATAGGTACGGGAAGCGACTGCCGTCTGCTGTTGAGGGGCGATCGCCGTTGGCGCTTGACGCATTAGAAACGTACTGGTGCGAACATCGACGACATCCATGAATACTTGATTGTTGAGTTGATAGACGCGAGTCCGGTAATCATTCGTATCAAAGGACAAGAGGGTTGATGAGGCACTCGGATTCCCATTGTCAGGAAAGGAGGGATTTCCCGTTCCTGGAGAGCCTTGACCAAAGTAAAACTGCTGCCCGCCCGACAAAATTTCGAGTTCGGTATTTCC
>JAYKJC010000700.1:0-9625 GCA_035285885.1 Leptolyngbyaceae cyanobacterium
ACCCTACTTTTTATACCTAATGATTCGACAACGCAAACCATAATTCTTTTCTCTGGAATCCAAGAATCTAAAATCTTTATCCCCTAGGGCAAAATCTAAAATATGACAACCAAATCCAACGCCCTCACCTTTGTTATTCTTATCGGTATTGTTAGCCTCTGTGCTGATGCCACCTACGAAGGAGGGCGGAGTATTGCGGGGGCTTACTTGGGATTTCTGGGAGCCAGCGGGGCGGTGGTGGGAATTGTCGCCGGAGCAGGGGAACTGGTTGGCTTTGGATTGCGATTGCTTACAGGCTATCTCAGCGACAAAACTAAACAGTACTGGAGCCTAAAGACGCTGGGCTACATCATCAATACCGGAGCGATTCCCCTGCTGGCGTTAACTGGACGATGGGAAACGGCTGCGGCACTGCTGGTAGCTGAGCGAGCTGGAAGAGCCGTGCGATCGCCCCCCCGTGATGTGTTGCTCTCCCATGCAGCTAGCCGGGTCGGTAGCGGCTTTGGATTTGGGCTACACGAAGCCCTCGATCAAATTGGAGCCGTATCGGGGCCGTTGGTCGTCGCTGGAATTCTAGCGTGGCGATCGCAAGCTTACAACACCAGCTTTGCCGTTCTAGTCGTACCTGCTGTGGTAGGGCTTTTAATACTGTTATGGATGCAGCGGCGCTACCCCAACCCACGAGAATTTGAAATGACGCCCCAAACACTCAGCAGCCAGGGCATTCCCCGTCTCTTTTGGATTTATTTAGCTGGAGTAGCGCTGCTTGCCCTTGGCTACGCTGATTTTCCACTGATTGCCTTTCACTTTCAGCAAACTGAGGTAATGGCAGTGAGTGACATTCCTATTTTTTATGCGGTGGCGATGGCGGCTGATGCGATCGCTGCCCTGATTCTCGGTCGATTGTTTGACCGTAGTGGCTCAATTACTCTGGTTGCGGCGTTTCTGCTCTCTTCTTTATCAGTGCCACTGGCTTTCCTCGGCAGTAAATCACTGGCGCTGCTGGGCATGGCACTTTGGGGCATAGGCATGGGCACGCAAGAATCGATCATGAAAGCAATGGTCGCTACACTCGTGCCAATTGAGCGACGCGGTTCTGCCTTCGGTTTGTTTTATGTGGGGTATGGAATCGCCTGGTTTGTCGGCAGCACTGCCATGGGACTCTTGTATGATCGGGCGATCGCGGGACTGCTTGCCTTTTCGATCGTGGCTCAAATCACAGCCGTTGTGGTGCTGTTCGGAGTCAGTCGCCAGCAGACGCAATCGACATAGGAATATCACACTTAACGACAAGTTGCTTGAGGATGATGGGGATTTATGCTTGATCAATTTATGAAAACTGAAACCGACACCTCTTACACGCTGACAACATGTAAGCTAACGCTGGCCTATGATCAGGCCATCATCATTGATCAACTCGATCTTGCCATTCCCACAGGTAAAATCACGGCGCTGGTAGGGCCGAATGGCTGCGGCAAATCGACATTACTGAAGGGATTAGGACGGTTAATCAAGCCCCGCAAAGGCGTGGTGCATCTGGATGGCCGCTCCATAGCAAAACAACCGACAAAGGCGATCGCCCGCCAACTGGGTCTCTTACCCCAAAGTCCAGTGGCACCCGAAGGCTTAACCGTACGAGAGCTGGTCGCGCAGGGGCGATATCCCTATCAAAACTGGCTCCAGCAGTGGTCAGAAGCCGATGAACAGGCCGTAGAAAAAGCCCTCACCATCACCGAAATGACAGAATTGTGCGATCGCCCTATGGACACACTATCCGGTGGTCAGCGTCAACGCGCCTGGATTGCCATGACCTTAGCCCAGGAAACCGACATTTTGCTGCTAGATGAACCGACCACGTTCCTAGATTTAGCCCATCAAATCGAAGTTTTAGACTTGCTGTATGACTTAAACCAGTCCCAGCAACGAACAATCGTGATGGTATTGCATGACCTGAACCAAGCCTGTCGTTATGCGGATTACCTGATTACACTCCGAGACGGGCAGGTTTATGCTCAAGGCATCCCTAGCCAGGTTATGACAGACAAGATAGTGCGCGATGTATTTGGCATTGATAGCAGGATTATTAGCGATCCGGTAGCGGGAACTACTATGTGTATTCCCATTGGCCGAAAAGGCATTGCCTAACTAAGTGCTTAGCCTAACTCACTCATCTCTTGTCATGCAGCAATCAGAATGCTTAAGCATGAGAACAACCCAGGCTTTCATTTTCCTCTTGGCTGACTTGCTGTCGATAATAAATTGTGTTGAGGGTCTCGTGAAGGTTCTGCCGCATTGAGGATACTTGAAGCGTTGATTTCCTTTGCTGGTGCGGTTGCGCTTGTGGGTTTTAGGATGGTCACAATAGGAACATGACATGCTGCAGTACATAATTCGTCAACTTCCCATAACGTATCCTGCGTTTATTCAGTTCACGATTCCTCTACTGTGTATCCCTGATCCCCTTACACGGCTTAACAATTTGTTGTGCAATTTGCTGAAATTCAATGATCTGATCTTCAAACCTCTTTTCTAGCAATAAATTTCAGGTTTATGCTGAATAAGTCATATATTCAAAAATATCTAACAATATTCAAACTCAAATCAGCGATCAACTAAATAAATAATCAGCATTAATTCAGATATCTTGAAAAAGATCATAGTATAAGACAAGGATTTCTGCCCAAGCTGATCAAAACGAGTTGAAACAAGGTCACAAGAGCCAAGTTCACGTATCTGGCTTCGGATTCCGGGTGCCTTCAGCGATCTACCACTCTTTAGTGAGAGCGACACACAGACTCTCCTACTTTGTCATGCACGTTTATCGTTGATTACTCAAGGAAAAAACATCATGGTTCGGTTTGTCACGAAGCACAAGGTCATTGAGACTCTGAATCTCAGTGACGTCACGATTAAGAAATACAGGCGCAAAGGGGACTGGATCGAGGGCATTCACTGGGTTCGCATTAACAGTCGTTGTGTCCGCTACAACCTCGACCTCATTCAAGACTGGATGCACAACCGTCATAACCCAGAGGCACACCTGAGAGCCATCATTGCTTATCAAAGAACGCTGTTAAGCCATCAGAAACAATATCCGAAGCCACGAATTTGAGCTGGTTTCTGGTTTTCTTTTGTACATCCGCATGTCTACTTCAGCATTTCTGCATATTCCAAAATGTCCAGCAGTATCCAATATGCTGAATTTATGCTGACTATTTTAAGTTTGCGAAGTTCATTTATCAAACTGTCTTCTATGTTCCAAGGAGAGGACTCCCATGAATCCGTTATTATCATCCTTTGATATTCGTGCCTGGGTCGATGCTGATCGTTCAGGTCGTGCTGCGTGTCCCAGTTGTGTAAGCGATGGCAAGACCCAGCAGAAAAACCTCAGTATCGACCTGAGTACTGGAGCTTATTATTGTTGGCGAGGATGCAGCATAGGCCGCATCCGAAATGCCCTCGGTGCTCCCAAAGGTCGCCCCAACGCCATTGGATTTCAGAAGTCAGTCAATCCACCTCGTTCGTCTCGCTCAAAGAAACGGCTTTATTCACTAAACCAGGTTGAGCAAGTGCAGAATCGGTTATTGAATCAAACCGGGCAAACTCAAGCGAATGCTATGCAGTGGCTTGAATCGAAGGGTTTTACCCGCGAGATGGTGGCTTACTATCAGTTAGGACTAGAGCAATGGTGGCACACCCCTGATAAAAATAAGCCGAATGTCAGGCAAGGGTATGGGGCGATCGCCCTCCATATCCCTGCCGATAATCAGGGACACTACTACCGGAAACTCCGTGTCGCGCCCTGGTTAAGTCATGGCGATCGCCATGATGATCTACCCAAATGGAGTCAATACGGTGTCCCTGCCACGATCTTTTACACCTATCGACCAGAGAATGCTGAATCTACCTGGTTCTGTGAAGGGGAATGGGATGCCATGCGCCTGGGATGGCTTGCAAAACAACATAATGCTAATGTTGCTATCTGCTGCTCAACCGCAGGCTGTGGAACTGTTCCACCCAAAGACCAACTTGATACCTTACCGGGTGAGGTCGTTATCTTCTTCGACCGCAATGATGCTCCTACACAAAATGGCACTATTCCCGGTGACGAAGGAGCCAGAAAACTCGCTTTAGCACTGAATGGTCGAGGCAGAATTGCCCAGGTACCCATGCCTGGTGATTGTAAGGTTGAAGGGTGGGACGTCTCGAATGCACTAGATGAAGGATTCTCTTGGGGGGATTTTTGTGATGCAGCTAATCGGGCGTTGGCGAAGCCTTCCCGTTGGGAAATCGCTCTTTCCCCATCTGAGTTGGCAGAACATCAAGTGTCTCCATTGCCGATTTGCGATCGCATCCGCACCATCCTGGACACCCATGAAAAGCAGTCTGAACGTGACCTGGCGTTTATGAAACTCTCCAGAGACACGCCTTACTCTGGCAGAGAAATTGAAAAACTGGCTCAATCTCTAACAACGGAAGCCGATCAGGAAACCGATCATGAAGACGCCTCCCAGAAACTCAAGGCTCTGATTCAGACTCGTCGCAGCCATCTGGATTTGAGAGATTACCTGGAACCCTGGTTTGCCATCACTCTGATGGATGCCGCTCAGGCCATGCCCACTGCCCCCGAGTTCCTCTTCACCACACTCTTACCTACGGTCGCCAGTCGCATTGGCACGGCTGCCAAGGTTGTGATTAAAGCTAGTGCCCAATACACCCAGCCCATGGTCTTTTGGTCTGCCATTGTCGCCCACTCCGGCAGCATGAAAACTCCCTCCCAACGGATTATTCTTGACCCACTCATGAAACTGGAGCAAGAAGCCCATGAGCGTTTCCAATTGGAGATGGAAGACTATCAAGCTGCTGTGGAGACCCAAAAGCGTAAAGACAGAGGGGCTGATGACCCGCCTCCAAAAATACCCATTCGCAGACGCTATCTTACCAAAGACTCCACCCTGGAAAGCCTCCAGAAACTCCATGCCGAAAACCCCCGAGGCTTACTTTACTATCGCGATGAACTCGCTGGCAGCATCAAAGTCCGCAACCAGTATCGGGGAGGACGGGGTGCCGATGAAGAGGCCGAACTCGATCAGTGGACTGGCTCAGCCGTCATCGTCGATCGCTCCGACAAATCCATCTGCATCCCTCGTTCATCAATTTCCCGCACGGGTGCTATCCAGTGGGATGTCCTTGCCAAACTCATGGGCGACCACCAGGATGTCAATGGTGCTTGGAGTCGCTGGCTGTTTTGTGCAGCCACGACCCCGCCCCGTTATTTGAACCTTATGAATGAAACAGACTCTGGACTAGCCGATGCGCTCCAGTTTCTCTACACCGAAGTGGAAAAGCTCCAGCCCCAAGACTACCTATTGAGCCAAGAGGCAAAACAACTCTTTGAAACCTGGCAGCACCATCTGGTGGATGCTCAACGCACTGAAAATGCCTTGGGACTGCAACTGGTCTATCCCAAAATTGAATCCTACACGGCTCGCTTGGCCCTCTGGTTGCACATCGTCAACTCGGTGATGAGAGGAGAACCCCCTGCCCCAGTGATCAGTCGCGACACGATGGACAAAGCAATTGAACTAGGGGCGTATTACCTATGGCAACATCGGCTGATCCATACCCACAACTCCCCAGATGCGGGACTGGCATCTTTAGGAATGAAAATTCAGAAATTTGCAGAGCGAGTCGGAGAGGTGACAGCATCTCGCTTAAAAAGTGGCATCCGGGCATTGCGCACAATGGCAGTGGGACAAATCCGACGACTGATGCAGATGCTAGCTGAGCAGGGCTTTGGCTTCATCCAGGGTGACGGCTCAACGATGACCTATCAACCTGACCCCAAAGAATTGCAACTACAGATTGACCTTGAAGCTGCGGTCGCTCAATTAGGGGAGTCACCACCAACTAGAATTGACACCGTTGACGCTGAAATGACACAGGTGTCAGCTGCCAAAACTCAATCAGAGAAGGCTCCACAGCCTCCTGCTGACACATTTGACACAATTGACACATTTGAAAAATCTTCTGCACCGTCACTTGAAGTAGCGGAAAATCGTTGCTCTCCACCATGCGATCGCATTCAGCTTCATGCATTGGTAAAGCAGGAAAACATAGAGCATTCTATAGAACTTTCCAAATGGATAGAGCCCTCCCAACCTTCCAGTCATCATAATCATCAGGCTATGGTGTCTCAATCAGACTCTCTCAACGAATCAGCCAATAATCACCATCTTCTTCAAAGGGGTGTTCAGGTTCTCGTTTGGGTGAAGAATCAATGGATTATGTCAACCTATCTCAAACCCCTTGATGCACTGATTCTCTCCCACCGAACCGGCAAACTAGATGCGGGTCATCAAGTTTGCCTATCAGACGGTAGTCATCACCTTTGCAATACCCATCAACCTGGCATCCATCGAATTGCTGCATCAGACTTATGGCCTTCAAGCCGTCTCGATACTGACATCAGCTCATCCTATTCCGTCTGATGGTTCCGTTCTCCCTTTTCTCTCTGAACAAAGACTTCAATACAATCGATGGATATCACACTCATTAGCACCCAAGAAGCGGCAAAGCTCTTAAATCTCCACCCCAACAGCTTGCCACGATTTCGAGAGCACCATGGCTGGATTCGCAATGCCCACTATGTCAAAGTAGGCCGAAAAACCTTATACGTCCAAGAACTTCTATTGCATTGGTTAGTGAACCAGGATGATTTGGCACTCCACTTGCAGGTCGTTGAGGATTTTAGACGGCAGTTTTCTCGAGAAAACTTCAAACGGGCGTTGGCTAAATCAAAAAAGTCAACTTAATATTCACTCCGATAACAGGAACGAAGAGAGGCGACCAAGTTAGTCATCAAACAAATCCGGGATCTCAGGATTGGTTCTGATATCTCCCGCATAATGTTCGTACAGTGTCCGGACGTTATGGCCTGTGATTTCAGCCACCGTTGTCGGATGCATCACTTGGAGCATATGACTTGCTCCGGTATGTCGCGTGTTATAGGGCTTCCGATATTCAATCCCTTGTTCTTCAAGGATGGTCTTCCAGGCTCGATTTCGGAAATTGTGATCATCAATGTGTCCTCCTTCTTTCGCTGGAAAGACAAGCGAATCTGGTTGACAGGATATCGGTTTACGCCGCCTCAGCATTTCTTGAATCCGTGAAGGAAACCGCAGCACACGAGACTTGTTCGTTTTCGTAGTGTTATTCTGCCCTCGACTCCAGGTTTCTCCAATCCATGCTTGAGTACACTCATCGTTGAGATGTTTCCACTTTAATCCAATCGCTTCACCCGGTCGGCACCCACATGTGAGTAGAAATTCAACGAAATCAGTATAGTAACTGTAGTGAGCATGAGTGCGGAAACCTTGTAAGATTGCTTTTACTTCGTTCTGATTGAAAGGCCGTGCTCGTTGCTTTAGCGGAACTTTGAAGCGCAAATCTTCCCACGGGTTTGTTTCAGCAAACCGCTGTTTGATAGCCCAGTCCCAACAACTCTTGAGCATGATGAGCCGTTCCCTGACAGTGATCGGCTGCAGCTTTTGAGCCAGCTTTTGAATAAAGTCATTCGCTTTTACAGTTGTCACACTAGCCACAGTCTGCAGTTTGAACGACTGCTTCAGATGCCCTAAGAGTCCGCGATATTTCTCCAACGTGCGGCCTTCGACCTGTCTTGATTTGTGATCAATAAATCGCTCAAACAACTCTACTACGGTTAAGCGCGTTTTCCTTTGAACGTCTTCCCCCCAATATTTCACCAAAGTAGGGTCATAGTTTTGAGTGGCGATGTCTTGTTGAATTTGCAACGCTCGCTGTTGGGCCACCGAGCGATTGACAGTGGTATCTTCCAAATCCAGGCTTTTAGATCGTTGACGACCTAAGTGTGGACATCTCCACCGGAGACGAAGCATACCTTTGATCGATTCAACACTGACCGTCCCTTTTTTGGCGCGTTCTTGTTTTAAGTACTTGGCTGAATTGCCCATGATTGGCCTCGTTTTTAAATACTCAAACCGTACTCATTAATGTTTGAAACCGTGTGATTACATGAGTATAGGTTAAGTATCATCTGGCCAAATTACGTGGGGTTCGCGAGAAACTAAAACGACAAAAGCCGCTCAGTGAACGGCTTTTTAATCAATCGGAGCGGCGGGATTTGAACCCACGACCCCCACTACCCCAAAGTGGTGCGCTACCAAGCTGCGCTACGCCCCGTAAGTGCTTAGCAAGTATAGCACATTCCTAATGAATCCTCGACCTGTTGGTAACATTCTCTACTGCTTCACGATCGCCCCAAAATCTGCCAGTACTCGCGCATGATTTCGTAGCAAACCCAGCAGATTCAAGCGATTCTGCCGCACCTCTAAGTCCTCATCCATCACCATCACGCTTTCTGGTCCGTCAAAAAATTGACTTACGACAGGGGCACTTTCTACCAACGCCTCAACTAACGCCTGATAGTCTCGATTGGCTTGAGCCTGCTTGGTTTTGGGCACAAGATTCACCAGCGTCGTGTAAAACGCCTGTTCTGATGGTTGCTGAAAGAGCGCAGGATCCACAAGGGACTGAGGTTCCAGTACATCTGTCGATAGCTCGCCTTGGGCTGCAAGACGAGAGGCACGGTTCACCGTTTCGTAAATGATGGAAAGGGTGCCGTCTTTGCGAATGCCCTGGAGGAACTGGGCGCGATCGCGCACATCCAGTAAGCTAGTCAGCGCCCGTTGTCGATAGTCAGCATCGCCATCACCCAACACCGCATTAATCAGGTCATAGTCAATCTGGAGATCGTCCTGGAAAAGGCTCTGCACACGCTGAATGAAGAACTCTTCGAGCTGAGTTTGCAGAGTGGCGGCTGAGCCATCTTTAACGGAATGGGTTTGAATAAAGGCGGCGATCGCCCCTTCAAGGAGTTTCTGGAGATTGATCGTCAGATTCGCGTGCCAGGTGATGTTTACAATGGCATTGGCAGCACGGCGCAGAGCGAAGGGATCCGATGACCCGCTCGGAATCATCCCCAGGCTGAAGATGCTGATCAGGGTATCGAGGCGATCAGCCATGCCGACGACCTGGCCGATGAGCGTTTGGGGAAACTCATCATCTGCTCCCCGAGGCAAATAGTGCTCAAAAATCGCATCTGCAACGGCTTTGGGCTCGTCACTGGCCAGGGCATACTTCTGTCCCATGACGCCCTGAAGTTCTGGAAATTCGCCCACCATTTGGGTGACTAAATCCGCTTTGCAAAGCAACGCTGCCCGTCCAATGTGCAAGGTGTCGGTTTCGGAGGCGTGAAGCTGTTGGGCAATGAGATGGGCGATCGCCACGATGCGGTCTACTTTAGAGCGCATAGAACCAATGTCTTGCTGAAACGTGACGGCTTCCAGCTTTTCTAAATACTCCACCAACGGAATTTTGCGATCGGCATCAAAGAAAAATTTTCCGTCAGACAGTCGCGCACGAATGACCCGCTCATTTCCAGCCGCAATCAGTTCCGCTTTGTTGGGATCACCATTGGACACGGTGATGAAATTTGGCAGTAGCTCTGATGAATTTGCCGCTTTCAGCACCGGGAAATAGCGCTGATGACTTTCCATTTCGGTGATGGTCACTTCTGAGGGAA
>JAYKJC010000701.1:0-5888 GCA_035285885.1 Leptolyngbyaceae cyanobacterium
GAGTTTGCTCTGTTTACTGAGACGCAAAACGAGTACGGGTCTTGCGTCTGCTACCACCCACAAAAGTGCGCTAGATATGGAGGACTTGCTTAAGTTCTGATTCTGTAGGAGTTGCAATTCTGTAGGATTTGCGTAAGCCCTACTTTCAGAATCAAAAGAATCAAAAGTGACCAAATTAGTAATCAAATAAGCGGGCTTGTTCAATCTCTTCGATGACCTGCAACCCTCGTGGGTCGCCCAGCTTTAGAACAGCGGCACGGGCGTCTTCTTGAACCCCCAGATCCTCATCTTCTGCAAAGGCTTCAACCAAGGCATCCACTGCTGTGGCATAAATGACGTTTGACGGAAGTTCTCGACATAGCTGCCCCACTGCCCATGCACAATTGCTGCGCACCGCTGAAATCGGGTCACGACGGAGTCCTTCGATGAGGGGCGGAGTAGACTTAACGATCGCCTCATAATCTACACTTGCCATTTGGGCGAGGGCACTCGCAGCCCACAGCCGTACGGCTGAAATTTCGTTTCGCATGGCCGACACCAACGGTTCCAGTGTGCGGCGATCGCGACAATTGCCAAGCGCCCAGACAATCCCCTTGCGAACATAGCCATTCCAATCCAATTGGAGTTGTTGAATCAACGGCTCAACCGCATCAACGCTGGGGTTCCGGCCTAATCCATAGGCGGCACTGACTCGGATCAACGGGCAGGGATCTGTTAAAAACTCAATCAGGTATGGGATCGCCCGCGCATCTTGAACTTCACAGAACGCCCGCGCACCCAGCATCCGCTGCTGATTCTCATCAGACTGCAACAGCAGCAGCATTTCATCTGGATCAATCGCAGATTCAGCATCCTCAGCGACAAGGCTACCCATTTGGTCTAATGGGCTCTGCAACGCACTTGCATCATCTAATACTGATAGTTCGTTATCGTCATACATATGGCTACTTTACAGCAAAGTATTCCTCCTCTCGTCAAGCTGCAAGAGCAAATTTCTTACTAGAGCGAGAGCATCAGATTTTAGAAGAGATAGATACTGATTAATTATGACGAAGCCCGTCGCCAGCTCGATACATTTCTTTATATTTCCAGGGATGCTCCACTCCTTTCCAGTTCAGTGCATGATGAAGTTATGCGTTTGTTTGTAGTCATTCTTTTTGTACCTTTCCAAGAGTGGTCGATGTAGCGGTATGCTTGGGTACTGAGCCCCGCCGATGTGCTTTTGCTGCTCTAATCGGGAATTTTCTAATCACTTAACGATGACTGATCCTCGTCAATCGAACAATCGGTTTACATCTGTATCGGTGCTGGACAGCCTTATGGAGGTCATGCCAGACTTGCATCCTCAGATGTATTTCAAGTCATCTCTCACTGCCCTTTCTCATGCAATCGAAGATCTCGTTCTCGCAGGGGGCGGAGATCCTGTTGTGATTGCTAATTTTCAGAGAGAGCGATTTTATCGGCAGGAAGCCCAGCGGTATCGGCGTATCTCCCAGCTCTCATCCCAGGTATATGTGCTGGCTGCTCCTGAAACAGACTTTAGAAACGAATCTGGACTGTATGAAAAGGTTGCTTTTCAACCCGGAGATGCGCTCAGCAATGAATGGCATTTAGTCGTCATTGGCACGAAATATTCGGCGTGCTTAATCTGCCGCGAACATTGGCGCAATGACGACAGTGGTTCTTCAGAAGAACGTTTAGCAATGGATCAGACGCGTCGCTTTGAGGGAATTTGGACGTTTGATCGGCAGGTGAGTTGTGAGGCGGCCAATCTATTGCTTGCTCGTATTGAGCGGTATCGGCCTGAACTTCTGGAAAAGGTGTCTCAAGCGCGATCGCAACTCACGCTTGAGCGTTCTACTGGGCATCAAGAGATTGACCCTGATCCGTTTGCCCAACGGTTGATCACCTACCTGCAAGCGGGGCAATACAAGCTCCAGAAAGCGTATCGATCTATTGCGGCCCAAGAACGCCGAGAGCGTCTAATCAACTTGGTTACGGCGGCCATCCGGCGATCGCTCAACCCCACTGAAATTTTTACGGTGGCTGTACAGGAATTGGGGCAAGCGATGGATGTGTGTCGCTGCATCATCTACCCGTGCAAAGCCGCCGATGATCATGCGGTGATTGAGCACGAATTTTTAAGTGGCGGCTCCTTAAAATCACTGGTGAACTATCCCTGGCCGTTACAGGAGAATCCATTGTTTCAGGCGATCGCCCACGGGAAAGAAGCCGTCGCTATTGATGACACTCAAGCGAGTGAAGAAATCAACACGGATGAACTGAAACAACTCGTTCGCCAGTGGAATATTCGGTCGTGGCTGATCGTACCGATTCTCTACCAGGGGCAGGTGACGGGAATGATTGAGCTACACGAGTGTAGCGATCGCCTGCACCGCTGGTCGGCGGATGATTTATCGATGGTGGAGGCGATCGCCGCTCAACTCGGCATTGCGTTAATTCAGGCCGAATCCTATGACAACCTGGGCAAGCTCAACCAGCAGCTCGAAGCCTTGGAAGTCACCCGCAGCAACCTCATCGCGATTACGGGTCACGAACTGAGGACTCCGTTATCCACGATTCAGGTCTGTCTGGAGAGCTTGGCCAGTGAACCCGATATGTCTCTGGAACTGCGGCAGGTGATGCTGAGCACCGCCCTGGATGATGCCGAACGCCTGCGGAAGCTGGTGCAGGATTTTCTTACCCTTTCTCAACTCGAAAGTGGGCGTGTTGAATGGCATCTGGAGGCGCTGTCGCTCGAAGAGTGCATTAGTTTGGCGCTGAGCAGCATTCGCACCCGTCAGCACAATGAACAGTTGCCAGAAATTACGACCCATGTTCCAGAAGAATTGCCCCTGGTTCGAGCGGATGGCGAGTGGCTGGTGGAGGTGTTGTCAAAGCTATTGGACAATGCGTGTAAATTCACCAAACCGGAAGGAGAAGTGACCATTGAAGTCCAGCGGAATTCGAATGGAATGCTGGAAGTGACGATTAAGGATACGGGACGAGGCATCGAACCCAATCGCCTGGAAGCGGTCTTCGAGCGGTTCTACCAAGAAGAGGGCGCACTGCGCCGAACCGCAGGAGGAACGGGGTTGGGGCTGGCGATTTGTCGGCAAGTGATTGTGAATCTGGGCGGGCGCATCTGGGCGGAGTCAGCCGGACGGGATCAGGGCAGTCAGTTTCATTTCACGATTCCCGTGTCAAAGGGCGAAACTGACTCGGTCACCGTTCCCTCTAAGATGCAGGCATCCACGTCAAAGCATACGAAAAAAGCCAAAAAACGCTCTACCGCGAAGCGTGGATAACTAGAGTGATTTGCGAGAATGATTTGCGAGAGTGATTTGATAGAGGGCGATCGCCCTCCCTAATTTTTTTGACTCACATCCCTTTACAATACGTAAAGGATTAGATTGGATGTCATAAGAATGCGAATCGCAATTGTTGGAGCAGGACTTGCAGGACTATCAACCGCAGTTGAACTGGCGGATGCGGGGCATGAAGTGCAAATCTTCGAATCGCGCCCATTTGTAGGCGGAAAGGTGGGGAGTTGGGTCGATGCCGACGGAAACCATCTTGAGATGGGATTACATGTGTTCTTCGGCTGCTACTACAACCTGTTCGATTTGATGAAAAAGGTTGGAGCATTCGAAAATCTGCGTCTCAAAGACCACATTCATACCTTCATTAACACAGGTGGAAGAACGGGTTCCTTAGATTTTCGCTTCATCACAGGGGCTCCCTTCAACGGTCTAAAAGCATTTTTCACCACCTCGCAGCTTTCCGTTCAAGATAAGGTGCAGAATTCCATTGCCCTGGGAACCAGCCCGATTGTTCGGGGACTGGTCGATTTTGACGGAGCCATGAAAACCATTCGAGATCTCGATTCCATTAGCTTTGCGGACTGGTTTCGCAAGCATGGCGGGTCGAATGGTAGCCTCAAACGCATGTGGAATCCCATCGCTTATGCCCTTGGATTTATTGACACAGAAAATATTTCAGCGCGATGCATGCTGACGATTTTTCAGTTCTTCGCAGCTAAGACAGAGGCGTCGGTGTTGCGCATGTTAGAGGGGTCGCCCCATGAATACTTGCACAAGCCGATTCTTGACTATCTCTCAGAACGTGGAACGCAGGTGTTTACTCGACGACGGGTTCGGGACGTGCAGTTTGAGCAGCAGGGCGATCGCACCCTCGTAACCGGGCTGGTTGTTGCCGACGGGGAAACGGAAGAAACCATCACCGCCGACGCCTACGTGTGTGCCTGCGATGTGCCCGGCATTCAACGCCTGCTGCCCCAGGAGTGGCGGCAGTGGAGCGAATTCGACAACATCTATAAGCTCGATACGGTTCCGGTGGCAACGGTTCAACTGCGGTTTGACGGATGGGTCACCGAGTTAACCGACGCAGCAGAACGCCAGCAACTCGATCATGCGGCGGGCATTGATAATCTCCTCTACACCCCCGATGCGGACTTCTCATGTTTTGCGGACTTGGCGCTGGCCAGTCCAGGTGACTACTACCGCGAAGGCCAAGGCTCTCTGATTCAGGCGGTGTTGACCCCCGGCGATCCGTTCATCAAGCAACCGAATGAGGCGATCGCCCACCACGTCTTGAAGCAAGTCCAGGATCTTTTCCCGTCTGCCCGTGACTTAAACATGACCTGGTACAGCGTCGTCAAGTTAGCTCAATCCCTATATCGAGAAGCTCCGGGCATGGACCCCTATCGGCCTGATCAGAAAACCCCAGTCGAAAACTTCTTCTTGGCTGGAAGCTACACCGCCCAAGACTATATCGACAGTATGGAAGGGGCAACCCTGTCAGGGCGGCAAGCGGCTCAAGCCGTTCTAGAGTCGTTAGGAGATAAAGACCACGCATCTACCGTACAGTCGTTTGCCTCTGCACTTTAGGCATTCACTTTAGGCATTCAGATGTTGGTGTCAATGCGCTAACGGGGCGATCGCCTTTCTTGATGAATATAACCCTACGGGGTAAGGTTTGAGCATGTTTCCCCCGCTACGCGGGGGAAACACGCGGATCGAATGTCCTAACGCAAAAGCGTAAAGCGATAAAGGTCATTTCTTGTTCATTTCCTGGAGATGTCATTTCCTGAAATGTATGGATTGTTCTCGCGGAGCTTGAGCTTCTGTGCAACGCTAGAACTTATTACATGTGCCGACAGATTTCACTATGGCTAATTGGCTAGAGCATAGCGTACAAATTGAAGTTGAAACTCCCATTTCTCTGGTGTGGGAGTTGTGGTCTGACCTGGAGCAAATGCCCCGTTGGATGAAGTGGATAGATTCAGTCTCTATTCTCGAAGATGACCCGGAGTTGTCCAGATGGAAGCTGGAAACGGGAGGGCTGGAATTTAGCTGGCTCTCTCGCATCTTAAAAGTCGTTCCCCAGCAGATTATTCAATGGGAATCCGTCAGTGGGTTACCCAATCGGGGAGCCATTCGGTTCTATGACCGGGGGGAATCCAGTATCGTCAAGTTAACCATTGCCTATGCGATACCGGGGTTATTAGGCAGACTTATGGACAATCTATTTCTTTGGCGGGTCGTTGAGTCTACGATTCAAGAAGATTTGAAGCGTTTTCGAGAGTATGCCTTAAATGTCCATTGCTCGTAGCCAGCCATGGCACCTTCATTAGGAAAATTCAGGCCGCACTCCATGAACGTTGAGCGTCAATTCATGCCCCCTTGGTTTGCGCGGAATGGTTGGGTGATGACGCTGTATGCGGCCTGGAGATTAGAAGACTATCAAAGTCCGTGTGATGTGTCCGTCAGTGACGGCTCGTCTCCTGTGTCGGCTGAACCGACGCAATCTCTTGATGGGCAGGTCTACACCGTTGACCATGTGTTCAAAGGAGATGGACACGTCCC
>JAYKJC010000702.1:0-9455 GCA_035285885.1 Leptolyngbyaceae cyanobacterium
TTGAAACTTTTGATTTTTTTGCCAATTAATCAGGAGTTTTTGTCAATCAATCAAACGTTTAAAATACTGAATAAGTTCATAGATTGTATACAGCTTAAACTGATATAAATATTTGCGGGATATCCGGCTGACTCGTGGTAGCGTCCTAAGAATTGGACATATTACCGGAGCATCGAAATGGACGTACGCGCAGCAGTTGCCCTTGAAGCGGGCGCTCCTCTCAGTCTTGAGACGGTTCAGCTAGAAGGGCCAAAATCAGGTGAGGTACTCGTTGAGATTAAAGCTACAGGAATCTGTCACACCGATGCGTACACGCTTTCAGGAGCCGATCCAGAGGGACTGTTTCCTGCAATTTTGGGTCATGAAGGGGCGGGTGTAGTCACTGAAGTGGGGCCAGACGTAAAGAGCCTGAAGCCGGGTGACCATGTGATTCCGCTCTACGTGCCAGAATGTCGCTGTTGCGAGTATTGCTTGAGTGGGAAAACGAATTTGTGTCAGGCCATTCGCACGACCCAAGGCCGAGGTGTAATGCCGGACGGCAGCAGTCGATTTTCGTTCAATGGAAACATGGTGCATCACTACATGGGCACATCGACATTTGCAAACTATACGGTCGTTCCAGAAATTTCCCTGGCCAAGATTCGTGAAGATGCCCCGTTCGATAAGGTGTGCTACATCGGTTGTGGCGTGACGACGGGCATCGGGGCCGTCATCAATACCGCTAAGGTGGAACCCGGTTCTAATGTTGTCATTTTTGGACTCGGTGGGATTGGGCTGAACGTGATTCAAGCCTGTCGAATGGTGGGTGCAAATATGATTGTCGGGGTCGATATCAATCCCCAAAAGCGGGCGATCGCCGAAAAGTTTGGCATGACCCATTTTGTAAATCCCAAAGAAATTGATGGCGATGTTGTGCCTTATCTTGTGGAACTCACCAAAGGAGGAGCCGACTATTCTTTTGAGTGCATCGGCAATGTAAACATCATGCGTCAGGCGTTGGAGTGTTGCCATAAAGGATGGGGCGTTAGCGTCATCATTGGCGTGGCTGCAGCGGGGAAGGAAATTAGCACCCGCCCCTTTCAACTGGTAACGGGGCGCGTCTGGAAAGGCACAGCTTTCGGGGGCGCAAAGGGACGCACTGACGTACCCAAAATCGTGGACTGGTACATGGATGGAAAAATCAACATTGATGATTTAATCACCCATGTTTTGCCGTTTGAGAAGATTAATGAGGCGTTTGACCTGATGCATGAGGGTGAATCTATTCGATCTGTTGTGACTTTTTAGAGGGGTGACCTTCTAGATGTGACCTTTTAGAGATTGGATGTGCGGACAAACGGGTTAAGGGCGCACGGTGTGCGCCCCTACGGAGTTGTGAACAAAATGTCCAGGGCATGAATTCAGTCGATGGACGATTTAGGGTGCGAGGCTAGAGGGCTGATCTTCGCTGAGAGGAGGTGTTTTGCGAGAGGGGACATCCGAAGTGTTGGCAGAGTTGGCGATCGCCCCTCGACTGCCTCCATTCTCAATGTCACGATCATCGCTAACCTCTGGCTGATCTTCAGCACTCACCTCCTCCCAGCTATCATTACCCTCATGGCTGTTGCGCTGCTCCGTAGGCTTTGGAACAACGTTCAGCTTTTTGGTAAATGACAGCGACTTGTCTTTCACATCCACAAGAATGGTGTCACCTGCGACAAAAGAGTTTTCGAGAATCTTGGTCGATAGGGGATTCTCGATTTCTCGCTGAATGGCCCGTTTGAGGGGACGCGCACCGAAGACAGGATCATATCCTGCATCGGCGATGTAGCTTTGGGCGGCGGGAGAAATATCGATGGTCATTTTCTGTTCTCCTAGCAGGCGATGAATGCGCTTGAGCTGGATGCCTACAATTTCTCGCAGTTCTGCTTTGCCCAGAGGATGGAACAGAATGATGTCGTCCACCCGGTTCAAAAACTCAGGACGGAAGTGCGATCGCAACGCCACCATCACCCTTGCTCGCATCTCTTCATAGCGAGAATCATCTCCGGCTACATCTAGAATGTGGTCGCTGCCGATATTGCTGGTCATCACGATAACCGTGTTGCGGAAGTCGATCACATGGCCCTGCGCGTCCGTCACCTGTCCGTCATCCAACACCTGGAGCAGAATATTGAACACATCCGGGTGCGCCTTCTCGACTTCATCCAGGAGGAGAACCGAATAGGGACGCCGACGAATGGCCTCAGAAAGCTGCCCCCCTTCTTCATAGCCCACGTAGCCCGGAGGTGCGCCCACCAGTCGGGAGACGGCATGCTTCTCCATATATTCAGACATATCGATGCGCACAAGGGCATCGCTGGAGTCGAACAGGGATTCTGCCAGAGTCCGCGCCAGTTCCGTTTTACCGACCCCCGTGGGGCCCATAAAGAGGAACGACCCAATCGGACGCCCCGGATCTTTCATGCCCGCCCGTGCCCGCCGAATGGCCGCCGACACCGTAGACACGGCTTCAGTTTGGCCGACCACCTGCTGATGCAGAATTGATTCGAGCTGAAGCAACTTTTGGCGCTCAGATTCCAGGAGTCGGTTAACGGGAATTCCCGTCCACTTGGCGACAATTTCGGCGATGTCGGCCTCGATCACCTGTTCGCGCAGAAGGGCAGACCCCCGATTTTGCAAGTCAAGCAGTGCCGCTTCCTTTTCTTCTCGCTCCCGCTGAACGGCTTCTAGCCGTCCGTACTTAAGTTGCGCCGCTGTGTTGAGATCGTAGTCTCGTTCGGCCTTCTCAATCTGTCGTCCCAGCCGTTCTTCCTCTTCTCGAAGGGTTTTCACCGCTTCCATCAAACTTTTCTCCGATTCCCACTGAGCTTTAAGTCCGGCCTGTTCTTCTCGAAGATGCTGAATTTCCTTTTCAATCTGCTCAACCTTATCCTTCGGGGGCTTATATCCACCTGTAAAGCCCAGGCTATATCCTTCGCCTTCAAGGGATAGCTTTTCCATCTCAAGCTGCATTAGCCGCCGATCGGTATTCTCAAGTTCCTCAGGTTTTGAGGTGCCTTCCATCTTGAGTTTGGCGGCAGCTTCGTCAATCAAATCGATGGCTTTGTCGGGCAGAAACCGATCGGTGATGTAGCGATCGGACAGGGTAGCCGCTGCAACGAGAGCCGCATCAGTAATTTGAACGCCGTGATGGACTTCATAGCGCTTCTTGAGTCCCCGCAGAATGGAAATGGTCGCGTTGACGCTGGGCTGGCTCACGTAAATCTGTTGAAAGCGGCGTTCTAATGCGGCATCTTTTTCGATGTGCTTGCGATATTCATCCAGAGTCGAGGCCCCAATACAGCGAATTTCTCCCCGCGCTAGCATGGGCTTCAGAAGGTTGCCTGCGTCCATGTTGCTCTGTCCGGCTCCGGTGCCGACGACAGTATGTAGCTCATCAATGAACAGCACAATTTGCCCTTCAGAATCGATGACTTCTCGGAGCACATTTCGGAGACGGTCTTCAAACTCTCCTCGATACTTGGCTCCGGCGACGACAGCTCCCATGTCCAGCGAAATGAGAATGCGGTTTTTGAGGGACTCTGGTACATCGCCATTCACCATCCGCTGGGCCAGCCCTTCGGCGATCGCCGTTTTCCCCACACCAGGCTCACCAATCAACACCGGATTGTTCTTCGTCCGACGAGACAACACCTGAACCACCCGACGAATTTCTTCATCTCGACCAATCACGGGATCTAGCTTTCCCGACTTGGCCAGCTCCGTCAGGTCGCGACCATATTTTTCCAGAGCCGTCTCTTCGGGCTCTTCCTCCTTCTGGGACGACTTTTTACTCCGACTTTTCCGGGTGGTTTTAACTGCCGTTTCGAGCTGAACCACGTCGATGTTCAGCGTGCGAAATAGCCGCCGCCCAATGCGTTCATCGCGGGCAAGCGCCAGCAATAAATGGCCGATATTGATGAAAGAATTCTTTTCTTTTTGCCGTGCTTCTTCAGCGCGATCGAGCATCACATCGAGATACCGCCCCAAATACAGCTGATCGATCTCTGACACTGTGGGCTGACGCTGTGTAAACACGTTCAGCTGTTGGAGAAGCCGATCAACCGGGGCCTCTATTTTTTCTAAGATGACAGTCGCAAGCCCCTCTTCTTGTTCCAGAAGGGCGATCGCCAAATGTTCGACCTCTAGCTGCTGCTGCTTAAATCGGCGAGTGACATCCTGGGAATCAACGATGGCATCCCACGCATCGTCTGCAAATTTGCTCGGGTCAGTTGGCTGCATATTGAAATTGAACAGGTACGCGTTACAAAGTACAGGTTACGGTCGAGACATCGGTGTATGACTCATTCACAGTTTTCATCCATCGTCTCTAATTCATCATTAACCAATCCATAGTTAAAAACTAGAGCGATTAAAAACTAGAGCGATCGTCCCATCAATGACACATACATCCCATGAGATTCCTATCTTACGTCATCCACAAATCGGTGGTGCTTAAAAGTTGACAGACGACCTGACCTCACGATGGATGCGTAGGGCGTTGTATGCTTAGGGCAAGAACGTGTTAGCCCCCAAAATTTAATGGATTTACGATGACATGAACACACGACCGAATATCACTTTTAGTTCCGCCGCTGTAAACGAGATTAAGCGGTTGAAGTCTCAACATGTTCAGCCCGATGCCGCTGACGTAAAGCTCAGTATTCTCTCTGGAGGCTGCATGGAGTGGTATTACGATTTATCGTTCACCGCTGCGGAAGCGGCTTCTTCTCATTATCCCGTTGATCCCACAAACGAGGCGGACTTATATTTTGTTCTCTCTGAACCGAATCAATCGTTGATTGAGGGTCTACACATCGACTACTCAGAAGATTTAATGGGAGGCGGGTTTCGCTTTTCCAATCCCCAGGCCAAACAAACCTGCGGATGCGGCAATTCCTTCTCCATTCAAGACGTTCCTGTAACCACAGACGACTGTTTGGCAGAACCCGTCTAGCGAGGGTCGTTTTCTGGGCGTTGCTGAAGTGAGGGATGAATCCACTCACTCACGAGTGTTGCATCGTTGTACCGATGTGCTTGAGAATCTGTAGAACAGACTGCAATTCTTCCGGCAGCGTATACAGAGAAAAGCTCCGTGAAAGACTGTATTGAGGGTTCTGATCTGTGCCTACCTTCACAAACAGCACGTCATCGCCATTGGTCACGATACCGAAGATTGGTTGAGAACGCTGCGTATTGGCCAACATGTAGGCGAGAGATTGGGGAAGAGCCGACCGAGTGGAAAGGGTTGTTTTCTTGGCTTCTAAAACCAGTACCCAAAGATTTTGCTGCAAAATGAGCGCATCAATGCGTCCTCGTAAAACCTCCTCTCCATCATTTACTGCGATTTCGACTGCGGCTTCGGCCTTTAATTTGAAGGGTGGATCGTAAAATCCCGCCAACTCCAAGAGCGGCGAAGCCACCAGCAGCATCACCGAACCTTCTAGCAAGTCTCCGTCGGCTCGATGATAGTGTAACCGCTGTCCAATGATCTGAAGGCGTTCACGCTCAGGTACAGACAACTCGGGTAACGGGTCTCGCCATTCTGAAAAGAAGCTCGGATCATCACTACGGCTCAGACCAAAGCGTGTTTCTACTTCAGCCAACGTTTTACACCCATCTGTAATGGCGACGACCTTAGCCATAGAACACGATCCCTACGCAACACGATTTACCCTCATTATCAATGGAAGATAGTCCTTAAAATATAAGGATATTTGGGCGGGCGGACTGCGCCCTCCCGCCCAAATATCCTTACTGGTTTACCACTACCCAATGGAATTATCGAACCATCAATGGAATTATCATAGCGCTGTGCTTAACCTCAGCGCACAGCGCTTTAACTCCCGCAAAATGTGTAAAATCAGCGGAGATTTTAGAAAGCGCTCAAAGACTATCGTAACGAATGACTCAGCTAAAGCTCCGTCAGTCAATCATGAATTCTTGGTCTAAATCTAGTAATAGAACCATTGAGTAAGTCGGGTGAATAGCAACGCATGGGGCGATCGCCCCAATAGCCCTACGATAGCTCAATGGCAGCGGATGAGTCTCCTTTAATGAAAGGGATATCAGTCGGGGAGGGGCATCGATCAGCACGGCAATGGTTTGTGCTTCAGTAGAATTCACCAGCAGTGCAATATCAGTCATCTGTTGACTTGACGGTTGAGCGGTCGTGCTCGTGCGAACGAGGCCAAACTGTGGATACAGATTCAATACCGTTGTTGGACGTTCATCAATCAACAAGCAGTTTGGCCCGTTGTATTGACAGGAGACAGGCTCTGGCAGACGGACAACTTTCGTTACGACTGGCATCGGTAACGCACAAATATGTCCGTCAATGGAAAACGTGATCGCTGAACATTGATCGGGCAAAAGGTCAGACGAGGGTGAATGAGATAGAAGAAGCGTGGACATAGAGAAACTCGCTGTGATCGATGGGCGGCATGAGTCATTGAAATCGATAGATTCAAGCGCTTAAGGAGTTGAATCTAGATGCTAAGGAGCTGCGGCTAACAGGGGGCGATCGCCTACCACTTGATTGATGATGGCTAAGAGGTCATGACTGTTATAAGGCTTGGTGACATAGGCTGAAGCACCCAGTTCCATTGCAATTTGCTGATGTTTTTTGCTCTGACGAGACGTGAGCAGCACCACTGGGATTCTCGAAAATATTGGATTGCGGCGAGTTTGATCCAAAAATTGGAAGCCATTACATCGCGGCATCTCGATATCACAAATGACAGCTGCCAGGGTCGGCAGGTTTTCGAGTAGGGCGATCGCCTCTAAGCCGTCACTGGCCTGAATGACGTGATAGCCTGCTTGCTTGAGTGTTGTCGCTAGTGTGTGACGAACAGTGGCAGAATCATCAACAATCATAAGAACAGGAAGAGCCTCTGTAGACTGAGAAGCCTGAGAATGATGGGCCTGAGAATGATGGGTCTGAGAATGGCGAGGCTGAGGCTGAGGATCAGGAATCAATCTATTCCGAGTTGATGACGGCAACACATTAATCGGCTTAGCTGTCATGTTGCTAGAACCCAGTTGAGGCGCTTTTGGGAGAGAGCCCGTTTGAGCAGAAGTTCTTTGCTGAAGGAGCGCTACGGCATCGATGACTAGAGCCAGTTGACTATCTCCCAAAATGCAGCAGCCATGAATGGAGGGAGGCGACGGAATCATTGGACTGAGTGGACGAATCACGAGTTCATGCTCACCCCGAACTCGGTCAATCAAGAGTCCTCGCAATCCTTCAGTCGTACGAATCAACAGCACAGGAACAGGTTGGCTTAAGTTCGTAGAGTCTGAATGAAACTGAAGCGTTCTCAAAGAATCCTTCATGTCATTTGCCCGAGTTAACCCTTTCAACACTTCATGGGAGGTCGAGTAAGTTAGAAAATCAGACATTCGATAGACTCGAATCACTTCCTGTTTGTCTGAAGGTAAGACCAGTGTCAGAGTCTGGTCGGCTGACCGATAGAATTGCTCTGGTTTTGCTAAAAAGACACGCTCCCCAGAATCAACTGGAAAAGCATAAAGTGTATCTTCGATGTCACACAGCAGAAGAGACGCAACCCTCAAGGAGAATGGGAGCCTGAGCTGAAAGGTCGTACCTTGATGGGGCAAAGAATGAACCGTAACGTTGCCCTGTATGTCTTGAAGCTGTGCTCGAACCACATCTAAGCCGACGCCTCGTCCAGACAAGTCGCTGACTTGAGTGACGGTAGTAAACCCAGGATAAAATAAGAAATTAAAAAGGTCAGATTGAGGGATGGAAGCAAGTTGCTGAGCGGTAGTCAAGCCAAGGGCGATCGCCCGTTGACCGACTTTTTCAACATCAATACCTCGCCCATCGTCACTTACTTCGATCACAGTACTGCTGCCCTGGTTAAACGCGCGAATCTCAATTCGTCCGATTGGCAATTTGCCATAGCGGGTACGCTCATCGGCGGATTCGATCCCGTGATCAAACGCATTGCGGATCACATGTAAGAGTGGGTCATAGAGCTTTTCGACCATCACCCGGTCAACCAACACATCTGTTCCTTTAATAATCAACTCAACCTGCTTTCCATAGCTACTCTTGAGTTGCTCGATAATTCTGGGAAACCGCTGCATCAGCACCCCAAGAGATTGCATTCGAGTGGCCGTAATTTGGTCTTGCACGTTGGTAAGTAATCGACGCTGTAGCTTAGCTACATGCCTAGAATGCTTGGAGATCTGAGCAACAGATGTCATCATCGTCTCTAGTCGATACACCTGATCAATAGCCGTTTGAGCTAAGGCTTGCTGATGGCTGTAGTTATCCATCTCCAGGTCATCAAATCCAAATACGTCTGGCTCACACGAGTCTAACGTGGAGGGGGAGGGCACTTTGGACGGGGAGGACACTGAGGAGAGCTGTTTTTTAACCTGAGAGAGCTGAACTGTCTCTAGCTCATCTTGAAGATCATGGAGTGTTGTCAAATGGGCTTTGAGCTGACTCTGGATCTGTCGAATCAACTCATGAAGTTCGTCGCCCTTTGCTCCCTGCTTGGTCTGCTGGATGAGGAGTTCTCCTGACAGGTGTTCGAGCTGATGAAGTTGAGTAAGATCAACTCGAATATTTTTCGTGCGCTGAGGAGGAGTCTGTTGATTAGCATTGGCGATCGCCCCTTTAGCCGATGGAGATGACCGTTGAGATGACGAAATAGGGAAGGACTTATCAGACTTTATGAGCGATGACTCGGTCGAGGGAACGTTAGCACTACGAGCATCTGCTTCTTCAATGGATGAATCATCGATGAAGTCAAACACATCGAGCCCAGCCTGATTCTCGGTTGAAGAAGTAGAGATAGATTCGTCTAAGTCAAAGACATCCTCAAACTCGATGTAAGTTTCTTCTTCTTGAGGAGAATCCACAGAACGATTGACCGAGTTTTCAGCGTTTGACGTTGATTCAGTTTGAACGAGTGTCGGAAAATCGATGTCATCGTCCAGCGTTAGATTTGTCTCTTGATCGACATCATTCAAACTGACATCCTCTTCAAGGAGCATATCAAAAGGGTCTTCGTCCATCCCTTGCATCACATCAGTGTCTAACTCTGACAGATCCTCACTATCAAACTCAAAAACATCAAACGTATTCGCAACGACTTGGTCAGTCTCGGGCACTGGCAAAGATTGAATTTTGGATACGTTAGAGGATCGCTGTTCAACGCAATCTCGATGTGTAAAACCATCGCTCACGAACTCAAACCCTTCTAAGTCCATGTCCTCAGATAAGCTCATCAGTTCTTGTGAGGGATGTCCACCCTGAGTGCGATCGCCCGCTAGAACGCTGTCCCGCGCCATCGAAAAATCCTTAAGTGCGACCTGAGCAATCAGCATGACCTGCTCAGGATTGATCTGGAGAGCCTGAGAGGTGGTGCTGGCAATTTTGCCAAAACCAGGTAAGTTCA
>JAYKJC010000703.1:0-7116 GCA_035285885.1 Leptolyngbyaceae cyanobacterium
CCTAAATTGCGAAAAGGTTCGGTCGGGAGGTGCGTTTGCTTTTCAGCAACGCACCCTATGGCGTCTTTCCGAAATTGCGAAAAGGCTTAGTCGGGAGGTGCGTTTGCTTTTCAGCAACGCACCCTACAATCTCTGATCTGCCGACATCTCGTAAGGGCCATGCATTGGGCCGATAGTCTCTGGGTAGTGATTGTGTATTGCTCCAATGCATAGCCCCCACCAGAGGCGAGTCACTCCCACCGGATGCATTGCCCCCATGAGAACCCCTAAAATAACTTCGCTGTATGCGACACCGGATCAAACCGAAAGCGCGATCGCGGCTGCGTATCCCCATAGAGACAAAAACTGAGCGTGGGCTGCTGATCAATCGCCTTCACCTGATGAATCGCATCGGGCATAAAGCTAAGAATTTCCCCTGGCACGAGAATCTTACGTTCGACCTGCTCAATATGCACCGGAGCTTCTGGATGAAGAGGCGTATGTTTCCATTGCTCCGACACAGGCCGCCAAAAAGTATGTTCTTCTCTGCCACTGATCACAGTGACCACTCCCCACGTCCCGTGATTATGAATTGTAGACATCGTCCCAGGTAACATCGTCTCGTTTTGCACCGTAAGGGGATAGCCGATTTCATCATAAAGGGTCAGCACGCCCACACCCGTCTGCGGATTGGGGTCAGTATGACGCGTTCTGACCCAGTAAGAATTCATCACCAGTTGTCGCACCTTCATCCGAATCAGAGGGAGCCGATCCCATTCCTCCTGTTCGTTTGGCACCTCGCTCAAGATGTCGATGATCTCCGTCAAAAACTGATGGAAATAATAGTTTTCTCGCACCAGATCCCACTCTCGGGCAGAAGGTCGGGGTTCGCAATGTCCGTCGTTGGTTACAATCCAGTCTTTTGTGGTTCCCATGGCACCTGTTCCTCAGACGCTCTTTCAGCAAAAAAGGTATTAATCATCGTCTTCGTCCAGTGGTGTGGTGAGAATGCTGTAGAGTAAGTCTCCGCTAAATTCTCGCTGATCGTCGATCGCCCTGATGTGGGTGGCGATCGCCAACGCCCCATCTAAATCCCCCAGTTTCGCCAATAGCAATCCCGATGCAGCATAGGCATAGAGATACAACCGAATCATCGGTTCCTCTTTTCGCACCGACAGTATCGACCCCAACTCCTCCCAAGACTGAGGTAAATGCTCCGCTTGCCGAACCTGCCCCATTACCACCTGAGCAACCCAGAGTGCCATTTCTCCATCGTTTTTGTAGAAGAAATAGCGGTAGGCGGCAATCATCACATTCGGGTTATCGTTACCCAGGGCGATCGCCTGCTCAATGTAGTGTTTGGAGAGAGCGGTATCATGCCAGCAGTCCGCCGCTTGGATCAGCAACGCCTTGATGTCGGCAGACGCATCAAACCAGGACAGGGTGGAGGATGTTGTTGAAACCATGAGCCTTATGTAGTGAAGATAAGCATCGAGAAACGCAGGATGTGCTGTCTCTACACATCCTGCTTCTCTCAGTTCCTCCTAAACGCCTACCCAAAAGCCCGTCAGAAAGCTTGAATTCCAACACCTCTAGCGAGTTTTCGGATAAGCACGTACAGGAGGGTCAATCACCCAATGCGATCGCCATCTTATACGGGTGTTAAGAGAGGACTCGTCTCAGGTGCAACGCCAAATTGCTCATAGGCCGTCTGGGCAGGAGCTTCGCCTTTACAGAAAGCAAGCTCAGCTTCGACCTCGGCCACTTCAGCCCAGGCGTCTTTGGCGGCGTCTGAGTTGGCATCAGTGGCAGATTCAGCACGGGCAAGGGCGATCGCCTCTTGCAGCACTTTCTCAAGTAACGGAACTCTCGGATTCTCCAGGAAATCACCCTTCTGGAGAATATCGGTAACGGAGATAATGCCGAGTAGTTCACCTTGAATGACAGGAGCCCGATCAATGCCAGTCAACGAGAATAACCGAGCTACGTACTCAATTCCCAGGTCTGGGTTAATGACCACGCAGGGCTTAACCATCACCTCATAGACCTTGACTTGCTTGGCATCTTTGCCAAAGGCCACAACCTTATTGGCAATATCGATATCCGTGATGATGCCATAGGCATCTTCATCGGTCCGTCGCTCTACAATTAACGAATGAATTCCCTTAAACTTCATGAGTTGAACAGCCTCTGCAACGGTTGCTGATCCTTTGATTGTAGAGACTTCTTCGGTCATAACGTCTTTTGCTTTTGTCATGGGAAAGTCCTCATAACGGTTCAAACAGAATGATTTAATGGGTCGAATTAACCTGAGTGGCGTTGAATTAAGGCTGGTGGACACTGCCCACCCGACTGTAGATCCGGGCTTCTAGCGATTTGCTAACGCTCCTGTCACCGACATGTGACCTACCCTTAACCCGATCCCTCAAGGTCAAGAACAGCTGGATAGAGCCTTTCCTAACATCGGTTACTCAATGAGTGAAGGGACTCAACGAGTGACTCAATACGTGACTCAGTCAATGACTTGAGTAACCTTCTCCAGGAAAAACCCTTGTGCTCCATAGGCATCACCCCCTTTCCGGCTAAAGAGTAAACTTTGTCCCCCACGGTCACGCCGTCATCGGAGGAAAGTCAGCCTTGATCAGGTCTAACCAATTCGCAATGCGATCATCGGTCTTGTCGCTTTCATTCACTTCATCAAGGGCTAACCCAACAAACTTGCCGTCTCGAATCGCAGTGGATTTCTCAAAGTGATAGTCATCAACTGACACCGCGCCCACAACCTTGGCTCCCAGCGCCTTGAACTGGTCGTAGAGAATGCCGAGGGCTCCAACGAAATGCTTGCTGTGTCCCTCGCAGTCGCCTGGGCCAAATAAGGCAATGGTTTTCCCCGTGAAATCTGGCTTATCCACTTCTATGTCAAACAGAGGCTCACGCCAGTCATTTTGCACTTCTCCTGCGCCCCAAGTCGAGCAACCCAGAAGTAAGTAGTCGTACTTCAACAGGTCATCCACGTCATCAAAATCTTCCTCCATGCTGTATAGATCGCAGCGATCTTCGCCGATTCTTTCTCGGATTTTTTCTGCGATTTCCTCAGTCGTTCCAGAGGTGCTGCCGTAAAAAATTCCAATCTTAGCCATGGCTGTAAGTCCTATGATTAATTGATGTTGACACTGCGAAACACAAGATTAGACAAGATAGGCTTCCATATGGGTTTTAATCGTGCAGTCTGAGCGAGGATATGCAGAACACAGCACCACGAACCCTTTAGCCATTTGTTCGTCGTCTAAAAAGGATTGGTCTTCCTGGTCAATCTCTCCTTCGACTACCTTGCCGACACAGCTAGAGCAGGCTCCAGACCGACAAGAGAAGGGAAGCTCAATATCGTTTTCTTCAGCCGCGTCGATGATATAGGTGTCATCATCTACAGGAATGGTGATGTCGATATTGCGCTTTTTGTTGATGAGTCGAACGTTGTAAGTTGTCATGGGTTCACTCTCCACTAAATAAGAATGTGAGCAATCTAAGAATGTGAGCTATCATCAGAGTCTCGTAAGGTGGGCGATGCCACCCTACACCTGTGCTTCGTCGCTAGCTACAGGGTGCAGCCGCAGGCGTACACTCCCCTGCCTGGAAGGACTTGCCACAGCCACAGGTATCCGTTGCGTTTGGATTCGTAAACTTAAAGCCGCTCTCAAGTAAGCTATCGACGTAATCGACCACTACGCCTTCGAGGAGGGGCGCACTCTGGGCATCGACATAGACATTGAGTGGCCCTTCTTGAACGACGATGTCTCCCTCCTTTGGGGCATCGACAATGCCGAGACCGTATTCATAGCCGTTACAGCCGCCATCATTCACTGAAAGACGAACACCTCGCGTCGGAGACGTTGCAGATTCAGAGGTTCTGACAAAGGTACGTAGACGCAGTTCAGCAATATCTGTGAGCAAAACAGTCATGGTGAGTCTCCTTACGTGAGAAAGGGGAAAAGACAAGAGAGAAATATAAGAGAGAGAAATGAGACAGGTAAACGAGACAGGGATCGGAGGAAACACATGCGAGTGCCTGTCACTCGGCACTGACGCTGAAAAAATTCTGAGTAGAGGTCATTCCTTATTCAAGCGGTGATCGGTTTGATCTCCGGTGATAGTGATGGAGGTGCGATCGCATCCACCCAAAACATTTTGAGGCTGGGGTATGGCATCGCCCTCTGGCTGAACAGAGCGTTGGGCAAATGACGGAGTGATTGACGTTGCGGTAAAGACAGGTGGGTACGGCAACCAATACAATCACCATCATCAGCTTGAGTATCCACGGTGCGAGAATCAGACTGACCATGAAGCACCCGAGAGCCATTAATCCGCCCACAATTTTGACAATCTCGTCATGGATGCGCTGGGCAATACGGAAAGAGGCGATCGCCCCTCCTAGAATGAGTAGAGAAAGCAGCATCGTGGGAAACCTCGCTGAGACAATACTCGAACAATCCAGACGATTCAGGAGAAAACTGTTTAGGAGAAAACTGTGGCCAGGGGAGTCAGCGAATCACTCAGAGCCGTGTACAGACGATCCTGTTCAGAAAGAGGGCGAGAAGGAGCGGCTGCACGGCTGCCGCACACCAGACAGTCGGGATCATGATAGGGACGACGCTTGGCAAATTCGGCACGGGCGAGATCCATCGTCAGCAACTTACCGAGTAAGGGTTCGCCCAATCCTGTAATCAGCTTAATGGCCTCCAGAGCGGCGAGGCAGGCCAGGGTTCCTGACACTGCCCCCAGCACCCCAAACCCCCATCGATCCCATTCAGGAATTTCTGGAAAGATGCACGAAAGGCAAGGGGTTTCACCCGGAATGATGGTGGTCAAATAGGCTTCCATGTCGTTCATGGCGGCTTCTACCATGGGCTTGCCCCATCGCACACAGGCCGCATTCAATAAGGTACGCTCCTTGAAGTCAAAAGCACAGTCCAAGGCCAGATCCGCCGATTGAACCAGGGCATCGACATTCTCGGGGGTGACGAACTCGCAGACAGCCTCAATCTCAATGTCTGGATTGATGGCAGCTAGAGTCTCTTTCGCCTTGAATACTCGTGGCTTACCTACCCAGTCATCGGTCATGAGCACTTGGCGGTTCAGGTCGTCTCGCTTGAGATTTCCCCCTCGCACGAGAATCAGCTTACCTACGCCCGCTACAGCCAGGTAAAGTGCGGCAGTTCCACCCAGGCCACCCACGCCTGTGACGAGAACGGTAGCGCCCTTCAGCTTGAGCTGTCCAGATTCACCCAATCCGGGCAACATCATCTGACGACGATAGCGATCGAGTTCAGTTGGGGATAGGGAAGTCATGGGTGTTCCTCTCGATGGTGGATGGAATTCGTAGGGGCGCGGGTCGTACGCCCCTACGGACAGATGGGTTATTCCGTGGCGATGTCAGATACTAAAACAACATTGCCGGGCTTTTGCTTGAACACCTTGAATAGTTTCTGTTCCAGAGATGATGAGGATAGAAATAGCGTGTATGCGTTTTGCAGAGCGGCCTGATACTGCCCGAGGCGATCGCCCTCATTCAACGTCGTATCTCGATTAATCTCCTGCACAAACTCTGAAAATTTGCGAAGAATGTGCAGCCGATTTACACTCACCATCTTGGCATCATAAGGAATTCCAAAGAAGTCCAAGTACTCTTCTGCGGTGGATAGGGTATTGAACGTTGCAAGTGTCTGAACCATTGGAAGTAACTCCTACAAAAGTGATGAACAAAACTCAGGCATTTTCTAAGGTTTTAAGCTGTTGCTTCAGTTCTCGAAGTTGGCAGAAGATGTCATAGGTTTTTGCCGCCATCTCGGGAAGTTGATCCAGGTCAGCGGGAAGACCTTCAGCAATGTCATGCAGATCCATCTTCATCTGCCCCGCTTTGCTGTTGAGCTTCCGAATTTTCTTCTTTAGCTCATCAACGGAAGAGGGTTGTGTCGAAACATCTGTCGTTTGAACCATAGCGTTGTCCCAAATCGTTTATGGTAGGAACGCACGACCGTGCGCCCCTACATCTTATTTACAGGTCGCAGACTTCGCTAAAGCGAGTTGCAAGGCCAATTCCTTTCTGAGCCAGCTTCTCGCCTTCGTTATGGAGCTTCTCCAGAGAATCATAGCCAAAGCGCTGCGCATCTCGTAAGGTTCTGGACACAAGAATTAACCGTCCGGCAAAGATCAAGGCCCAGCCAAATCCCTCGTGGCTCAGATCAATCACGACCGTGGAGAGCTGTCCGGTTTCTTGCTCAATACGAGCGGCGATCGCCCGGTAAAATGCAAATATCCGGCTCTTGGTCACGGGATCAACATCACCCTCGACGGAAATCTCTCGCTTTTGGGCTTTGGATAAGATAAAGGGCTTGAGCAGCAGTTCATCACTCCAGTTGCGAAACGTTCCGTAGGAATCATTGGCACGAATCTGTTGCACAATGGCCTGGAGAAAGGGTGAGTCTGCAACGCTGAATTCAGCAACATTGGACTCAGGGGGTGTCGTCGGGGGGGCAGTGTTAGTAACAGTCATACGAGTACTTCTTCCTCTTCTTCTTCAACAACATCAAACGTCGGTGCATCTTTCTTGAGCGCTTTCCGTAACCACGGGGGAGGAGTGCCCTGCAAGACTTTTTGTAATTGAGTCAGAATGTCCTCAATTTTCTCTTCCCCACTTTCTGACTTGATGGGAGTCATACCTGAATTGATGATTCGAGCGGCTGCACCTGCGCCAATGGCGGAAACGTAAACGATAGTGCAGTCCTTTAAAGCCTTAATCTTGGGATTAAGCCTGTCATCATGGTCATCGCTGTCCATGTCGGGGGTAAAATCAAAGGTTTCTATAAATTCGTAGCCCCCCTGATCAATGGCATACACATCAATCCGTTTAGCCCAACCAAAGTGCTCATTCACATGAACAGAATCTTTTGTTGCGAATGCAATTTTCATTAACCGTCTCCTCAACAATTCAAGACAACGCTTATGCAAGTTCTCGGGCTGAACTTACTCAAAATTTCCGGTTGACCAGTGCTTTACCTGGTCATGGGATTTTTCTTCTTCGGATTCCATCAACAGATTGCCGACATCAAACAAAAGCTGGGTCGTGCCCCGATAGCCCAC
>JAYKJC010000704.1:0-4656 GCA_035285885.1 Leptolyngbyaceae cyanobacterium
TGCAGACCTAAACTCAATGACATCAAGCTTCACAGTGCGGTCAAAGGTCAGAGTAATGGCTTCTTTAGTTCCTCCCTCACCATCAATCTCACCCGTACCATCTATACCAATAACACCCAGTCCTCGGTTGTCTAGGTTGACGTTACGAGCGATTCCTTCTTCCGATGCTGTGACACTCACACCCAGCGTTTGTCCATTGCTAGTGGCAGAATAAGCAAACGTACTCCCCTGGCCTGAAGCTCCACTAAAGTTGAAAGTAAACTGCTCTTCAGGTTGAGTAACGTCATCATCCGTAATGTCTAGCGTCGCAGAACCACTGGTATACCCAGTCGCTGAAGCCGTAATCGTTGGGGTTTGCGTCCCATCCACCGCTGCATCATCAACGCTCGTGATGGCGAAGGCAGCGGAGGTCTGACCTGCGAGAATCGTAACAGTTACCGGAACCGTTGCTTCACTCAGGTCATCACTCATGAGGTTAACAACCAGGTCAGAGCCGGTATCACCACTTCGCGTCACGGTTGCCGTTGCCATACCCCCATTCTCAGAAATGCTGGTGGGGGCAATGCTTAGCGTCAATTCAGGCATTACAGCAACATCATCATCAGTGACAGCAAGTGTTGCCGTCGCTTCAGTGAAGCCTGACGCAGAGGCGGTAATCGTTGGAGTTTGCGTTCCATCTACATCTGCATCATCGACGCCCGTCAATTGGAAAGTCGCAGAAGTCTGACCCGCTGCAATCTCAACCGTTGCAGGTACGGTAGCTTCGCTCGTGTCATCACTACTGAGATTAACTGTCAAAGCCCCGCTGGTATCGCCCGTCCGGGTGACCGTCGCTGTTGCTATCCCTCCATTCTCAGAAATGCTGGTGGGGTCAATGCTCAGGCTCAGACTCACCTCAGGAGCAGCAACTGGAGTTACAGTAACGCTGGCATCGTCATCATCACCCACCGAGTTGTCACCCGGAGTCGAATCGGGGTCAGCCTGATCAGAGGTCAGAATCTGCGCATAGTTGGTGAAATCAGTTGAGGCGATCGCCCCACTAACAACCTGCACAATCTCAATTCCCTTAACGGCCGGGTCTAACGTACCGGAAATGAAATCAATATCCAGAATTCCATCCTCAACCGTGAGCGTGTGCGACAACACAAACGCTCCATCGGCTCCAGCCACTGCAAACTGGTCGATGTCATCGAACACAGCTGGAACAGAACCCTCGATAGCCACATCGAAAACCCGCTCACCGACCATATCTACATTGTTAAATGTCTCAGCAAAATAGAGACGAACTTCGACCTCAGTCCCTGGTTCAATTGGGAATTCCCATTGCATGTCTAATCCATTCGGGGAGTCAAAGCGCTGTGTTGTGAACAACGCTTCTGGAACACCTGCAGGAATCGGTAGCTGTGGGTTAAACACAATTGGGTCACTGCTCGGACTGGGGGTGTTGTTCGTCCCCGAAATCCGGAAGGGTGACGGATTGATTCTGGTATCTTCACTCCAGACTGGAGAGGAACCATCGGTTGCAGCCAGCTCAGCTCCACCTGCATTGATTCGATACAGAACTGTCGGCTCAACCGCCTCTTCGACCGTTGCAGTAATCTCTAAGGTCGCCGTTCCACCACCAGTTACCGTACCGATATCCCATATCCCAGTCGCCACATTGTACGTGCCACCGCTGCTGTCACTCACGTAAGTAAAACCGTTCGGCAACAAGTCTTCGACAGAAACCCCGGTAGCATCCGCAGTTCCAGCGTTGCTGACTGTCAATGTAAAGGTAATCGTATCCCCAACATTCGGTGAGTCATTACTAACCGTCTGAGAAAGCTCCAGATCTGCATTTGGCGCTACCTCATCATCAATAATGGTGACCTCCGCTTGCCCATCCGCAATCGCCACATTGGTTTGATTACTTCCAAGGGCAAGGCTGATAAAGAAGCTCCTGTCACCATCAAGAATCTCATTATCCTCAATCGCAATCTCGATGACCTGAGTCGTCTCACCAGCGGCAAACTCTAGCGTCCCACCAAGCTCTGCATACCCTGTCGTTTGATAGTTAACGCTCGTTGCTACCGCCAATGGCTCAGACAGAGTGACCGTAACAAACACACTCCCCGCATTCTCCAGAACACTCACATCCTCAATCGAAAATGTCGGCAACGCTGGGTCTGCTGTAATCCGCAAGTCGTTAAAGATCGCTGTAAACGTATTCTCCGGCCCATTGATGGCATGGGTCGCATTGTCTCCATTACTCGAGAACAACCCTACCGCTAATCCCGTCGCTCCGCTATCCCCAGGAGCAGTATAGTTCCCAAGAATTGCCTCCAGTACTTGAGAACCTGTTAAATCAATCGCAGCTCCCGTTACACTCCTCAACCCGCTGCCACTCGTAATCCCTGTGGTGGTCTCATAGCTCACGGTCGGAGTCGCTGTCTTAGCACCTTTGTCAATCTTCAGGTCGAAGAAAATCTTGCCGTCTTGCGGCGCATCACTGAACAGGTCATCCGCCTGGATGTAACTAGTGGCCACGACCACATCGTTCTCTTCCAGCAACACCAAGACTTCTCCACTCGGGTCATCTGGGGTCGCTACTATCTTCAAGTAGGTACTCTGGTCTCCAATTCCCACATACCCACCAATTTCCTGCCCAAACTGGGTAAAGGTGGTATCAATATCTCCCGCTGGGTTGATTACGCTCCAGTTGATGGTGAACGAGGTCACCGCTGGGTCAATCGTTAAACCTGTGTGGAACAGATACTCGCCATCATTATTCGCTGTGTGGGGCGTTCCTTCGGCTACATTCTCAACGATGATGGTGCCTCCCCCAGAGGCAGTCACGAACTTCACGTTCCCAAAGCTCAACGTCTGCTCGTAATCATCCACCCCGTTCACCATGTGCCCCGTCAATCCGGCTGCATATCCTCCTGGCCCCGGTAAGTTGCCATCCAGGTCTTCGTCAAAATCCCACAGCAATGTCTGATTCGCTGTGAGCACCACTCCTCGGCCATTGTTCGCATCTCGAATGAACGGGTCGCTAACGTTATCAATCCCATCATTATCAAAGTCCAGGTCCGGACCCTCCACGATATCTGATGGCTCATAAATCAGGATCTCTGACCCAAACAAGGACGCAATCCACAGTGTCCCATCGGGTCCCTGCGTAATGTCCAGTGAACTCGCAATGTTCACTGGCCCTTGCTCAAAGGTATAAATTCCATTGCTCCCCAGCTCGACATCATCGGCGGTGCCTAACTGTCCATCGACGCCGGGGTCTATCAGGGCTTCTGTCGCTGTCCCATCTGCATTCAGGTTGATCACCGTCACGCTTCCCGACAAGTCCGTCACAATCAGCGCTCCATCTAACGCTCCATCAAAGGCCGTTCCGTTGGAGTTATACTCGATAATCCCGTTGGTCGAGGCAAACCCCTGTCCCAATAGGGCGATCGGCTGGACACCCAAGTTCCCATCATTATTGTTTCTCCGTTGGTCTCGGATGCCAGACAGTCTCAATCGGTCAGGGTCTGCTGTAAACTTACTCGGGTCAATCAAAAAACCCTCGGCGATGTTCACTCCGGTCGGCACTAGCGCAGAGATGTCTGCCACAAAGTTCACCGCCAGGTTGGGGTCGGCTATCGGATTACCAAATGCATCCGCTTCATACACTGTCCACGACTGATTCTGATTCGCTCGCGTTGGGTTGGGATGACCGAAGTAGCCTCCATCTTCCAGTTTGAAGATTGGCTCATCGTCGCCCACTCCACCCTGCACTATCCCATTCGTTGCTTCTCCTGAAGTTAAACTCGTTGTATTCCCGTTCGCATCGACTGGATTGCCTCCCTGGTTCGTATTGGATGCGTTATCCACGGTGTAGATGCCATTCGCGGTCTGCACCAGGTCGTAGTTGTTCCGCAGGCCATCGGCATAAATCCGTAGCGGCGCATCTGCTGGCAGAATCGCCTGGTTCAAGCCGTCGTTCCCTCCCCACGGCCCTGACACATCCATCCCATTCGCATCTTCTAATACGCCATCATTCGCGATGTTCGGGTCATCTAACGTCGGCAGGTCATACACATACTGCCGAGATGTTCCATTCTGTCCTCCATTCGGGTCACTCAGGATGGGTCGCGATTCGATATCTGTCAGGTCAATTTCCAATACTGCGGCGGTCAACGCATATTCGGGCGTAAACGCAAACTGGCTCGATGACCCTCCATTGTTTGTGTTACTACCGATATTCAGTAGCAATTTCGTTCCATCAGCACTCAACAATAATCCATTCAACGAGTGACTCTCTTCTGAACGGGGTAAGCCTCGTACAATATCAACCGCTTCCCACTCCCCTTGCGCATTTCGGGTTACGCGTGTCACAACCCCGGAATTCGTATCCAAATTCGTATCTTCTTCAAATGCTCGGCGTGGATCCGCTGAGGACAGGTAAAGCACAGGGTTTGAAGCGGTCCCTGCCACAACCATTCCCGTCACCAATCGATTTGTCTCTGCCGTGTTCACCGAACCATCGTCATTATGGTTCAATATCGACTGAACCACTCCTCCACCATTCGCCAACACCAACTCTTCTCGTCCCAGTACCTCGTACTCCCCTGTCACTCCATTCTTCGCTACTGTGTAGGCGTGAACCGCTCCTGTTAGCTCGGTGAT
>JAYKJC010000705.1:0-8531 GCA_035285885.1 Leptolyngbyaceae cyanobacterium
TCGATCAGGTCAAGCAGCGCGCGATCGAGAAATGCAAGGTTTTGGGGAAGCTGAGTTCCTTCAAAATCCACCTGCATGTCTTCAAGATAGGCCGTGTGCAGGGAGCGATAGTCACAGGATTCTAATAAGCCTGCGTCCGCATCATTCGATGACGGTCGATACCCTTCCGTAATCCGCTGTAAAAATGCATCGGAATATCGGTTATGTTGGCTGCTCCAGAGAGCGTTCCCATCCCAGCCCTGGGTGATGAGTTCATCCGTCAGGCTACGAATTGTGTTGGCTGCATACTGAACTTGCTCAGGAAACGTATCCAGTTGAGAGAGCGGAATTCGATTGGCTGGAGCAATCCCCAAACCATACTCGCCATCGGGGAGCCGTGGCGCGTGGTGAACCTCGTAGAGAGCCGCGAGAATCGACTTGTGAATGCCGACCCGAGTGGCTTCTAGAACATAAAAGTAATTGCGTTGATCTGGGGCTAGTTCTCTCATCACACCCTTCTAGACGATACTTAATAGCAAGGTTTTATCGCATTTTTTCGATTTAGACCGCAGATTGTATCATTACTTCAGCCTATGCCGCCGCCGATGTCGAATAACAGTGACCCGCCCTCACTTCCGGACCACCTGGCTCCGGTGCAAATCGTCGCAACTGACATGGATGGAACGTTGACCCGCGACGGCAAATTCTCTGCCACCCTGATTCACGCCCTTGAGTCACTTCAGCAGGCTGGACTTGATGTGATTATCGTGACGGGTCGTTCGGCGGGGTGGGTGCAAAGTGTGATGCATTACTTGCCGATCTGGGGGGCGATCGCCGAAAACGGTGGCGTCTTTTTTGCAGCGGACGATACGCCCAAGCTGATCCCTCTCATCGAGAATATGGCTGACCATCGACGACAGCTACACCAAACCTTTCAGCACTGTCAGGCGCTCATTCCAACCCTTCAAGAATCCTCAGACAATCCCTTTCGGCTAACTGACTGGACCTTTAGCGTTGAAGGACTATCCCAGGATGAGATTGAGGCGTTAGGGGCGATCGCCGAAAACCACCAGTGGAGTTTCACCTACAGCACCGTGCAATGTCACATTAAGCCCAAGAACCAGTCGAAGGCGATCGCCCTCCAGTACGTCCTCGACCACTTTTTTCCGGATGTGCCCTCTTCGGCTGTCATCACCGTTGGCGATAGCCCAAATGATGAGAGCTTATTTGATCCGACCCTTGTCCCCGTGTCGATCGGAGTCGCAAATATCCGAGACTACTTGGATCGCTTGAGCCATCACCCGACCCATATCACTCGCGCACCGGAGGTCGAGGGCTTTCAAGAGCTGACTCAGTTGATACTGAAGCAACACTTTTAAGAACGGTTCTTTAAAACTCACGTAGCGAGACGTGGGTTTAGCCCGCGTCTCGCTACGTGAGTTTTTTATTTCTTGCCAATCCTTAGGTCGTCAGCAAAGCTCTCAGGTCATCCGAGACTGCTTCGACAGAAGGGTAGTGATAACTATGATCGGCATGGGTCAGACGGCGTATGATCGTCAGCAGACGGTTAGAAAAGCCTGTCAAGGCGTCAGCCATAAACTGATAGCGCTCACCGTCTTGTCTGCGGCAAAACGTGACGGGATTTTTTCCCGTCAACAAATACGCCAGCATGGGCGCAAGCCCATACAAGTCCACCTGAGGTGTTGCATTGACTGAAAGCTGCTCAGGTGGCGTGCAGCCATGGGAACCTACGGCCTCCTTGCGTCCCAGTACGAGTGACTTTACTGCGCCAAACCCAATCAGCACCACATCATCGGAGGGCTCTCGACACATCACGTTTGACGCTTCAATATTGCGATGCAGCACGGGTGGAACGAAGTGATGCAGATAGGACAAGATGTCGCAAACTTTCAAGACTTTGGCGATCGCCTGCTTAAGCGGAAAACTGCCCGTTTGCTTCACCTGTTGAGACAGCAACGAACCGTCGATTTTTTCCATCGCTAGATACGGTCGATTATCCACCACAAAAAAATCGAGCAGCTTCGGAATCGAGGGGCTACTCAGCTGTTCAAGAAGTTCAGCCTCGACTTCCATCGCAGGTTTTGAATTGGGGTGGTTGATCCAATCTGAATTCAGCGTCTTCAACACCAACGGCTCGCCCTTCCGTTCAGCAAGATAGGTAATCCCAACATCGCCTTGCCCAAGAACCTCTAAGACGCGATAGTCGCCCACCACATCCAGTTCTGCATTAGATGAACCCGGCAGGTCTGGAGATGTCACACGATTCGATCGACGATGCGAAACACGGCGATTCTCTTGCTGAGCTAGTGGCACAGGCGATGACGCAAGCCCTGATCGCTGAGACATTTGTGCTCTCGCAATGGCGGACGTTGAAAATTCGGAAGACGGTGGATTCGCTGCATCTTCTCCTTTTGGAATCCGCAAGTGAGGAGGAACGGGAATTAACCCCGTTGGCGGATCATCATCAGCGTCACTGGCATCCTGACTAGGAGCCTGTTCCAAATTGGGTTGCCCCGCATCGGTAATGTCGGTCACCGTTGCATGATGATCAATTCGCTGGCCTGCCAGAGCATCACTGGCTAAATGATCAGGCAATTCCTTAAGGGCTTCCATCCCCAACCGAATTTGGATGTTGGGGCCTGACCGTGCCAATCGAATGATGGCTCCATCAACCACTGGAACCTTTGTAATTCTCTTGCCATCCAAATAGGTTCCGTTCGTCCCTAGGTTTACAATTTCCCAATTTGTTCCCGATTGACGCAGTTCAACATGATGCCGTGAGACAACCGCGCTGTATAGAATAACGTGGTTATCTGTCGAACGACCAATGCGTACAACCGATTCATTTTCGAACGACCAGCTTTGAACTGGGTTGCGCTTCAACGGGTGCAGAAGTAAAAGAGTAATCACATTGAATGGCTATGTCGAGCTAAGTGTTGGACGTTTGGGCGCATCGTTTTAGACCGCCCTCATGCTTTATTCATTCACTGAATACTGATTTTAACCAGTACAAATCATGAATACACATTCAGCATATTAAATCACGATATCGATGAATCCAGATCATCGGCCATCAGCTGTCAACTTTTATAACAATGACTCTGACTCGGCCCAGATCGAAAGTCCTCATCTCCTCTAAAGCTTCATCCTTTTTAAAGGATTAGAAAAGGATGGAAAGGAAACGATCGGCTTCCTTATGCTTCTTTTTCGATGCTCCCAGTGTAAGGTCAATTCGAATGGAACGGTTAACTTTGATGATTCAAGCTAGAGGATTCAAGCTAGAGGATTTAAGCGACGTTATTCGAATTGGCTTATTCAAGTTGACTTATTCAAGTTGACTTATTTAAGTTGGCTTATTCAAGTTGGAATATAAATGAAACCTTGTCTCCCTTGCCCAGTCCGACGCGATCGCCCGACCGCAGTCTGTGGCGATTGCCGGGTGGCAGCGACATATTGTTGACATAGGTTCCATTGGAACTTCCCATATCTTCGATATAGTAAGCATCACCTTCAACTCGAATATCTGCATGCACCCGAGACACAATCTCTGAGTCAGCAAACCCTGACACATCAATGTCTGGAGGAATGCGATCGTTGGGCTTGCCAATATGAATGATGGTCAGGTGAGACGGCAGTTCGAGCGTCGTATTGGTCTGGATATGGAGGAGTTGAGCACTCTGGGTTTGAAGCTGTGTGCTTATGGGAGAAGCCGTAGCCACGGGTGCTGGCGTAGGAGCACTTACAGGAACAGGAGGGGGTGGAGAACTCGCCTCAGCACTGCCCATTTCTTCCACTGATGCTGGAGTCACAGGAGGAGGAACAGAAGCGGATAAGGCTTCAGGTTGAACGAGTGGATCGGGGGCAACTAAGTCAGGAATCTCGGGATCGGGAGGAGTTATCCCCGCCGGGACAGGCGGCGGCGGAGAGGCTGGTTCTTGTGCCGGGGTCGCAGGGGCAGCAGCTTTGAGATTAAATCCACACTGGCCACAGAAACTCGCATCTGACTGCACAGATGCAGAACAGTTGGGGCATTCCATCATGGAGGGAAGTGGAGTGTAGCAGGCTTCACACTGAACCGCGCCCTCTGGATTTTGGTGATTGCAATTTGGACAAACGATCATCCCTATTCTCTTTCCGGTTGTGTCATTCGTTGTTATAACCGATATTCTAAACCCCAAAATGTTTCAAGCAGATACTGCGAAAATGATTCCCTCGATCTTCAAAGTTCGCGTATTGATCAAAGCTTGCACAGGCTGGGGATAGTAATACGATGCGGGCACCCTGATCTTTGGCCAACTCTGCTGCCCGAGGCACAGCATCGTCTAACCCTGAGCATACCTCATAGGCAGAAAAGCCTGATTGGGTCAGACGTTGGCTAAAGTAATCCGCTGCGCTGCCAATGAGCACGACGGATGTTGCCTTCTGCTGGATCATCTCAATCCAGGCGCGGTCATCTCCATCTTTTGCTTCGCCACCCGCAATCAGAACAGCAGGTGAGGCAACCGCCCGTAGCCCGACTTCAGAGGCATCATAGTTGGTTGCTTTACTGTCATTAATGAAGTCAATACCTTGCCAGGTGCAGATGTGCTCAAGTCGATGGGGAACTCCGGGGAAAGTTTCGATGGCGTGGGCGATCGCCTCTTTATCAATACCCGCTAATCGAGCCACGGCAACCGCCATTAATAAATTTTGCTGGTTATGGTCACCCACCATTCGTAACGCCTTGACGGGAACAATTTTTTCTTGCGCCATCATCACCCATTCAGAGTCGATGTAGGCTCCTTTGTCGGCATGAGCCACTAAGTTTTCAGCCCCGGTTGTGCTTGTCCAAATGGCGTCAGGCCAGAGGCGATCGCCCACACGCCGCAGATAGGGGTCATCTCCGTTCAGCACCTGAGCGGTTGAGCGATTCACCAAATTTGCTTTGATGGCGAAATAGTTCTCTAACGTTTTGTGGCGGCTGAGATGATCGGGGGTAAACGTAGTCCAAACGCCGATTTCCGGAGCTAAAGTGGACGACGACTCAATTTGATAACTGCTGATTTCGGCAATCACCCAGTCTAGGGAAGCTTCAGAATTCAAGTGCTCCAATGCCAACTCTGATGCCGCATTGCCAATATTGCCGCAGGATGGAGCGGTGAGTCCCCCAGATTGAAAAATGGCTGCAATCAAGGAGGTAACCGTCGTTTTGCCGTTGGTGCCTGTAATGCCAACCCAGGGACAGGACTGGAGCGATCGCCAGGCCAATTCCATTTCTCCAAGGGTAGGAATTCCTAATTCCCGAGCTGTAGTGAGAATGGGCAGATCCCAGGGAACCCCCGGACTGACCACGATTTGCTGCATTTGATTCGCATCGGGAACGAACGAATCCCCAAGGTTGACCTCAATGCCTTCAGCATTCAGCGACGTTTTTACATCAGTCAAGGCATCCGAGTGATTGCGATCGCTGATGGTTACCGACCACCCTTGAGCTTTGAGTAATCGAGCCGCTGCAACACCTGATTTGCCTAAGCCAATGACATAGGAGTGCTTCATTTAAGTGCTTCGTACCAGCTTGGTATGCCATGAACAGGGAGTGTCAGATCGACAATTCCGCCCCTTATTTTCCTCTAAAAAGGATACAACGAACAGGTTCGTTCAAAAGGTTTGCGCCACTATCGACCCACTTATAGGGCTATGCGCGTTGGTTAAGAACAGTGATGAGGGGCGCAGCGCGCCCCTCATCACTGTTTTTGTACTTGACTAACCTGCACCCCGCTATAAGCCCCATCATTGTTCTTGCTCGGGCTCCTCGTAAAACTCGACACAGCTTCTCCACGGAAAAGCACAAGTCTCGGGCACGTTGTAGCTAATGGACGAGAGCAACATATTACATGAAGCAATTCGCACACGCACATATCTGCATGTAAAGAAGTTCATCGCTTCTGTCGCCGAGCGAAAGTTATAGGATGCAGCAGGCTCATCTGTTTCATCATGGGATTCTTCCCAAATAAACAGATAATATTCAGACCCTCGAAGGGTTTGCCAAATTTCGTAGGTATAGGCCCCTCCTTCTCCCTCTGCAATTTGAAAGGGAACACGCGACTCGATGGGGGAGTGAGTGGACGACAATTTAAGATCTGTATGTCCAGCAATCACTCCATCCTGAGATGACGATAGGCGAGGGTAAGGTGCAGCAGCCGTAACCTGAGACATCGATACCAAGCTCAGTACCGACACCGTCAATGTGCCGACACGAACCCCTAAGAATTGGAAGATATTCATGGGAGGAGAACCGTAGTGAGGAGCTTAACCTAAGCTTAATCATCCCTTCTGGAATACGTTAAGTAACTCGGCGTAACAAAGCGTTAGGAAGCTCTCCTGCCTCAATCCTAGGGGCTAATCGGCTCCTTAAACTCAGGCTTAGGATTGAAGTCTTCGGTCGGAGCCGTGACAGGACTCGCGGGAGGAGCCTCATCGGGCAGCAAATACACGGACTGAACTTGCTCACCGTCGGGCGGCATAGCTTCAAATCGTCCTTCTTCAATCAAATAGGTGACTCGCTCACCTTGGATGCTATTGCCATCTTGAAGAACGAAAACATCTCCGGTCAACACAATTCGCCCTTCTCTGCTGTAGTACTGAGCTTGGGCAGAGGTCGCCTGCATGTTTTGGGCTGGATAAAAAATCTGAACATTGCCACGGGCCGTTACCACTCCTGTGACTGCGTTTGCTTCTTGAATGTCAGATAGAAGCGTCAGGGGTTGCCCTGAACGTTGTGCTTCTTCTGCCGATGCAGAAAACAGGGGTGCCGAGGCGCTAAGTGCAGTGATTGCGCTAATCGTAGCAACCGTAACCAGGCCAAGAGCAGTGCCAAGTTTTGGGAAGCGGGTATGACGTCGAGTTGAAGCGTGTTTAGCCATGTCTAGAGTTCTAAAGGTGGAAGGGCAACAAGTGAATTGGTGAATTAAATCTCCTTAAGTAAATCTCCTTTGGGGTGGAAGTGCAGGTTTTGTTTAATTTACAATCCCAAAGTTTACAATCCCGAAGTTTACAATCCCGAAACTTACAAGTCTGAAATTTACAATTCCGGAATTTACAATCCTGAAGCTTACCGATCCCAAAATTTGTAATCCCGAATGTAATCCCGAAACTTATCAACACCAAAATTGTATTTGCTTTATCCTCTAATTTTTCATTCGATTCATGAGTGCTGCCCATACGATAGTACAGATTTTAAGGTGTCATGCGTCTGAAGAGGACGTAGATTCAGAGTATCGGCAAATGACGGGATATGTTAGCGAATTCTCTCCCCGTTCCAGTTGCTGGGCGATCGCCCCAACATGATCGGCCCCTGATTCTTGAATGGCTTGCAAAAGTTGACTGGTGTGAATGACTAACCCTTGAACATCAACATCTTCGTAATGGGGCAGAAATCCTCGAAGACGGTGAATGCCTTCTCCCATGAGAATGACGCACCCTTTCCAGTTGTGATTCCCCAGGTGATAGAGCGCGACTGCGATTTGGAGAATGCCCTGGTAGAAGTTTTTTTCGGACGACTTCGCGTCCATCCATATCGCTTCTAGGGTGTCATGGCAGGCGTAGAACTCTCGCTGGTTAAACTGCTCAATCCCAAGCCAAAGAGATGGGGGAGAATCATCGGTTATGGGTGCATTGAGGGTTGAATCGTTCATCTCGATGGCTGATACGTCACTTTTTAGCCCGTAGGTCTACGCCCATCTTCTCATAGGGTCGGCTGAAATTGTTGAGCGTGAAAGGTTGCGTAGCGATCGCCCCTTTGTATCAGTTCCGTATGGGTTCCGGCTTCCACCACCTGACCATTCTCAATGACCAAAATGCGGTCGGCGCGGCGAACCGTGGCTAGCCGATGGGCGATGATAAAGACGGTTCGCCCCTTCATGAGTCGCTCCAGGGCTTCTTGCACCAACGCTTCTGACTCTGAATCCAGGGCTGAGGTCGCTTCATCCAGGATGAGAATCTGGGGATCGAGGAACACGGCACGGGCGATCGCCAAGCGCTGGCGCTGTCCTCCAGATAAATTGACTCCCCTTTCTCCCACCCATGACTGATATCCGTCCGTAAACTCCGACACGAAAGTATGGGCGTTGGCAATTTTCGCGGCGTTGATCACGTCTTGCAGATCAAAGTGCGATCGCCCAAAGGCAATATTTTGGGCAATCGTGCCCGAAAACAGGGTGATGTCTTGAGGCACGATGCCAATCTGACGACGCAGACTGCGGAGTTTAACCGTCTGGATGTCGATGTCATCAATGAGAATTTGCCCCTTTTGAGGATCATAGAATCGGGGGAGAAGATTCACGAGTGTGGATTTTCCGGCTCCTGAAGCTCCCACAAGGGCGATCGCCTCCCCTGGCTGAGCCACCAAATTCAGTCCTTGCAGAACGGGCTGCTCAGGGGTGTAGTGAAACCAAACATTGCGATATTCGACTTTGCCCTGCACCGCAGGCAGGGGAATTGCATCCATCCTTTCATCCACGGCGGGTTGGAGGACCATCAGCTCGGCCAATCGA